>DATCWZ010000485.1:0-4065 GCA_036566065.1 Streptomyces sp.
GTCGAGAGCGGGTGCCGGTCCATGGAGAGCCGCGGGAGTATCCCAGTCCATCCCGTGTCGTACGAAGGGGTGTGGAGATTCACCGCCCCGGCCGTCGACGTCTCCGTGCCGCAGGCCCGGCACGCCGTGCGTGATCTGCTCGACCGCCAAGGCGTACCTGTCGACGGGGACATCCTCCAGGGGCTGCTGCTGATCGTCTCGGAACTCGTCACCAACGCGGTCAAGCATGCCGCGCTGCTCTCCCCGGAGCTCGCCGTCGAGGTGGGCATCGGCGCCCAGTGGGTCAGGGTCTCGGTCGAGGACAACCATCCCTACCGCCCCACGGCCCTGGAGACCGACTACGCGCAGACGGGCGGCCGGGGGCTGCTGCTGGTCCGCGAGATCACGGCCGAGGCCGGCGGCATCTGCGACGTGGAGCACACGGCGAGCGGCGGAAAGATCATCTGGGCGGCACTGCCGCTGACGGCGCAGCCGGTGACGACGCAACCCCTGACGACTCAGCCCTGACCGCCCCCGTTCGGTACGGCCTCACCAGCCCGCGGACTTGCCCGTCAGCTCCCTGACCGCCGGACGCGCGGCGTCCAGCACCGTCATGAACCAGGCCGAGAACGGCGCCCGTTCATGCCGCTCGGTGAGCTCGCCCGCGGTCACGAAGGCCGTCTCACCGACCTCCTCCGGATCGGGCCGCGGCCGCTCCCGCGCCAGGCCCACGAAGAGATGGTTGAACTCCTGCTCGACCAGGCCCGACGCCGGGTCGGGATGGTTGTAGCGGACGGTGCCCGCCTCGGCCAGCAGCGAGGGCGAGATGCCCAGCTCCTCGTACGTACGCCGCGCGGCGGCGGCGAACGGCGCCTCACCCGGGTACGGATGACCGCAGCAGGTGTTCGACCAGACCCCGGGGGAGTGGTACTTGCCGAGCGCCCGGCGCTGCAGCAGAAGCCGCCCCTGCTCGTCGAACAGGAACACGGAGAACGCCCGGTGCAACTGGCCGGGCGGCTGATGGGCGGCGAGCTTCTCCGCCGTGCCGATGGTGGCGCCGTCCTCGTCGACCAGTTCGAGCATGATCGCTTCTGCTGCGCCGTCTGCTGTGCCGTTCGACGAACTGTGCGCCGCGGTGGCTGGTGTGGTCGGCATACCCATCCTTCGCTTTGGTTCCGGCCTGGTGCGCCGGACCCCTGGAGTCCGGTCAAGTCTGCCGCACAAAAGCCGCTTGTCCGTACTCCGGTTCCTGGCATGTCCGTCCCGGTGAGTGCTCCGTGCCGAACGGCCGGGCCGCGCTCGAACGTACCGCCGAGGGCTTTACTCAGGCGGTGGCCCCGTCAGCGGCAGAGCCGGGTCTCGTGCTCGGCGTGCCCGCTCGGCTCAAGCTGGAAGGTGCAGTGCTCCACGTCGAAGTGGTGGCCCAGACAGCCCTGCAGCTCGTGCAGCAGCTTCTCGTGCCCGATCGAGTCCAGCATCTCCTGGTGCACCACCACATGGGCGGACAGCACCGGCATCCCTGAGGTGATGGTCCAGGCGTGCAGGTCGTGGACGCCCAGTACCCCCGGCAGCGCCGTGATGTGGGCGCGTACCTCCGCCATGTCGACGCCCTTGGGCGCCGACTCCAGGAGTACGTTCAGCGTCTCCCGCAGGAGTTTCACCGTACGCGGGACGATCATGAGCCCGATCAGCAGCGAGGCGATGGGGTCGGCGGCCTGCCAGCCGGTCGCCATGATGATGCCCGCGGAGACCAGCACGGTCACCGAGCCGAGGGCGTCGGCCACCACCTCCAGATAGGCGCCCCGCACATTGAGGCTCTCCTGCTGCCCGCGCGTCAGCAGGGACAGCGAGACCATGTTGGCGACCAGGCCGACGGCGGCGAAGACGAGCGCGAGGCCGCCCCTGGTGTCGGCGGGGGTGATGAAGCGGCCGACGGCCTCGACGACCAGGAAACCGCCGACGCCGAGCAGCAGCAGACAGTTGGCGAGCGCCGCCAGGATCTCGGCGCGGGCGTAGCCGAAGGTGCGGTTGAGGCCGGCGGGCCTGTTGGCGAAGTGGATAGCGAGGAGAGCCATGCCGAGGCCGAGCGCGTCGGTCGCCATATGGGCGGCGTCCGCGAGCAGGGCCAGCGAGTCGGAGAGCACGCCACCGGTGATCTCCATGACCATCACGCCGAGCGTGATGACCAGCGCGGTCCGTAGCCTGCCCCGGTACGCGGCGGCGGCCGTTCCCGTCAGGGGCACCCCGCCATGCGCGTGCCCGTGATCGTGGCCAGCCCCCATGTAAACGCCTCCGAACGAGTTCGCGGGTCCCCGGACGCCTGTCGCCTGCGGCCCGACGATGCCAGTGAACTACGGGCGGGGGGTACCGGGCAACACGGCATTGAACACCGTTGTCATATGCCCTGACCTGCAAAAACGGAACGGCTTCCCGGCTGCCAGGCACGCCCCCCGGAACGCCGACACGGGCCCCCGGGTGCCGGGCGCGGCCCGGGATGTCAGGCGCGGGCTTCGGGGTGATGTAGGCACCAGCCCTCCCAGGCTGACTCGACCATCTCGCGCATTCCCCGGCGGGCCGTCCAGCCGAGCTCGTCCGACATCCGGGCGGCCGACGCGACGGCCCTCGCCGCGTCGCCCGGCCTGCGCGGCTCGACCTGGGGCTTGATGGCCCGGCCCGTGACCTCGCCCACCAGCTCCGCGAGCCGGCGCACCGAGACACCCTCGCCGCGGCCGATGTTCAGGGTCAGATCGCCGGGGCCCTCCTGCTCGTCCAGTTTCCGGGCCACCGCGAGATGCGCCTCGGCCAGATCGGCGACATGGATGTAGTCGCGGATGCACGTGCCGTCGGGCGTGGGGTAGTCGTCGCCGAAGATCCGCGGGGCCTCGCCGCGCGTCAGCCGGTCGAAGAACATCGGGACGACGTTGAACACACCGGTGTCGGCCAGCCCCGGCTCGCCCGCCCCCGCCACGTTGAAGTACCGCAGACAGGCCGTCGAGATCGAGTGCGCCCGCCCCGTGGCGCGTACCAGCCACTCACCGGCGAGCTTGGTCTCACCGTACGGATTGATCGGGACACACGGAGTCTCCTCCGTGATCAGCTCGACATCCGGTACGCCGTAGACGGCGGCCGACGAGGAGAACAGAAAGCGCGGCACCTTGGCCGCCACCACGGCCTCCAGCAGCACGGACAGACCGGTCACATTCTCCCGGTAGTAGAGCAACGGCTTCTCGACGGACTCGCCGACCTGCTTCTTCGCGGCCAGATGCACCACCCCGGTCACGTCGTGCTCGGCCAGCACCCGGTCGAGCAGCGCCCGGTCGGACGCCGAGCCGCTCACCAGCGGGATCCGCGCGGGCAGTCGCCCAGCGACGCCGGTCGAGATGTCATCGAGTACGACGACCCGCTCGCCGGCCGAGACCATGGCCTTCGCCACATGTGCCCCGATATAACCCGCCCCGCCTGTGATCAACCACGTCATGCGGTCAGCTTATGCGCTGGGCCGCCGCGGTTTGTGGGCCGAGGCATTGATCGACGATGATGATCGCGAACGGCTGCGCATGGTCCGGGCTCGGCCCGAACTGCGCATAAACGGGCGGTGAACTCGCTCTTCCGTTCATCCGATAGCCTCAGCCGACGTGCCGCCGACCCGCATCCGGGCCGCAACCCCGCGTGCCCGTCCCCACCAGCGCCAAGGAGTGAGTTCGTCTGTCGACCGCCATTCTCACCGGTGCACCGGTACCCGGGTCGTCCCTCGAGAACGATCTCCGGTCGCTCGGCTTCGACGTACAGGCCGCCACCGATGCCAGCCAAGCCGCCGAGCTGATCACCGCGGTCCCCGCGGATCAGCGCGTCGCCCTCGTGGACCCGCACTTCATCGGCCATGTCCACGCCCTCAGGCTCGGGTTGACCGACCCCCGCTTCCCCGCCGCGGCCGTGCCCGGCGCGATCACCGCACAGCCCGGCGCCCGTACCGCACTGGCCCTCGCCCTGCGCAGTACCGCGACCGCCACCGAGACCGCCACCGAATCCGGCGGTACGGGCTCCGTCGCCGTCGCGGGCGCGACGGCCGTGGAAGACCGCACCCTG
>DATCWZ010000381.1:0-2315 GCA_036566065.1 Streptomyces sp.
TGCCGTCCTCGGTACGCCCGTCGTCGGCCACCACCAGCCGCACCGCGCGGCGCCGGCCCGGCAGCCGTACCGTCGCGTCCACCTCCACCTCGATGGCCGACACCCCGGCCCGCCGGTGAGCGGCGGCCAGCGCGCCCCGCAGCACGTTCAGCAGCTCCTGCGCGGTGTCGCCGGTCACGAGCGTGTCGACCGCCCCCGTGAACTGCACCGAGGGGTGGAAGCCCAGCACGGCCGCCGCGCCCCCGGTCTCCCGCAGGACCCGGCCCCGGAACGTCGCGGGCGCCTCCGTCGGCGGCTGCTGAAGGGCGAAGATGGTGGTCCTGACCTCCTGGATGGTGGAATCCAGCTCGTCCACCGCCCGGCACAGCAGCGCGTCGGTGTCGTCGTGCGCCGACCAGTCGGGCACGTCCGTCACATCCGTGGCGGCCTTGCGGCGGGTCGACTCCAGCATCATCTCGGTCGCGAACAGCCGCTGTACGACGAGGTCGTGCAGGTCCCGGGCGATCCTGTCCCGGTCCTCGTACACCGCGATCTGCTCCCGGTCCTTCCGCGCGTCCGCCATCACCAGGGCCAGCGCCGCCTGCGAGGCGAACTGGGTGGCGAGCAGCCGGTCCACGCCGGTGTAGGGCCGGTCGCCACGCCGCCGGGGCAGCGCGAGGGTGCCGATGAGCCGGCCGCCGCTCTGCAGCGGCAGCATCATGCTGGGGCCGAACCGGGTCCGTACCGGCGTGGTCAGCCGCGGATCGGTCGCCGAGTCGTCGATGAACACCGGCTCACCGCCCAGCAGGTGATCCAGCACGGGTGAGCCGGGCTCGATGGCCGTACCGACCAGGCCCGTCGGGTCGTCGAGGGTGGAGACGGTGACGATTCGCATTCCGCCGTTCCCGGTCGGCTTCAGGATCACCCCGGCCGCCGCGTCCGCGAGCATCCTGGCCCGCTCGGCGACGGTCATCAGGGCGTCGTCCGGCCCGCCGCTGCCGGTGAGCAGCGCCGTCGTGACGGCGGCGGCACCCTCGATCCAGCGTTCCCGCTGCCGGGCCGACTCGTACAGATGCGCGTTGCCGATCGCGATGCCGGCCTGGGCGGCGAGAACCCGCAGCAGCGCGAGATCCGTATCGGTGAAGGACCCCGAGCGCTTCTCGGTGAGATAGATGTTGCCGAACACCTCGTTGCGCACCCGGACCGGCATCCCGAGGAAGGAGCGCATCGGCGGGTGCCCCGGCGGCATCCCGACGGAGCGCGGATCGGTGGTCAGGTCGTCCAACCGCAGCGGCCGCGGGTCCTTCAGGAGGATGCCGAGGATGCCCGCGCGCCCGCTGGGCAGGCGGCCGATCCGCTGGCGGTCCTCGTCGGTCATACCCGAGGTGAACAGATCGGCGATCCGGCGGCGGTCCCGGCCCAGGATGCCGAGCGCCCCGTAACGCGCCTCGGTCAACGCGGTCGCGCTGTCCACGATGTACTGGAGCGTGGTGCGCAGCTCCAGGTCACTGCCGACCCCGAGCACCGCGTCCAGCAGCACAGGCAGTCCCGGTCCGCTTCCCTCCGTCATCCCGGCGCGCCCTCGCGGCCCTCAGTCGGCGATCGGGCCGAGGACCAGCGGCTGGATGGCGCCGTCCAGCATGGCGCCGAGCCCGAGCACCGAGCACACGTCGGGCCGGTCGGCGATACGGACCGGCACGCCGGTCGCCTCGCGCAGCATCTCGTCCAGGCCGGGCAGCAGCGCGCTGCCGCCGACCATCATGATCCCGCAGTCGGCGAGGTCGGCCACCAGATCGGGCGGGCACTCCCGCAGCACCTTGCCGAGACCGTCGAGCACGGCGGTGAGCGGGGCGTGGATCGCCTGCCGGACGGCCTCGGTGTCCACGTGCACCGTACGAGCGAGACCCGTGGCCACGTCCCGGCCGTGGATCTCGGTCGTGGCCGGGCCGGCCGCCGTCAGGCCGTTGCCGCTGAGCGCGAGCTGCAGGGGACGTACGGACTGGCTCGGCAGCATGAGCTGGTGGTGCTGGCGCAGATGCTGGATCACCGCGTGGTCGATGGCCTCGCCGCCGATCGGAATGCGTACGGCCGTCACGATCGAGCCCAGCGAGAGCACCGCGATCTGCGTGGTCGCCGCCCCGCACACCATGATCATGGTGGCGGTCGGCTGCTCCACCGGGAGACCGCATCCGATGGCCGCCGCGATCAGGGTGTCGACCAGCTCGACCCGGCGCGCACCCAGCCCGACCAGCGTCTCGACCGTGGCCCGCGGGGGGAGCGGGTCGCTGTCGTGCGGGGTGCAGGCGGCGGCGCGCAGCCGCGGCTTGCGGCGCAGC
>DATCWZ010000530.1:0-4127 GCA_036566065.1 Streptomyces sp.
TCGGCTGGAGCAGCGGCAGACAGGTGGCGACGGCGTCGGGCCCGAGGACGTCCAGCGCGCCGGCGACGGCCCGCTCGGCGCCCACGCGCAGGCCCGTGGTGGTGAGCAGTTGCGCGATGTCCATCCGCAGGACCAGATCACCGGCCGCGATCTCGCCGCCGCGCAGATCCGTGACGAAGACCTTGCCGGAACGATCCACCAGTATCGCGTCGCCGGTCAGCCTGCGGTGCGCGATGCGCCGCGACTGGAGCGCCCGCACCTGCCGCCAGGCGCCGCGTACGAGCTCGTCGGTGATCTCCTCGTCCTCCAGCGCGTCCAGCGAACGCCCGCCGATGTGCTCGTACACGAGCATCACGGCATCGGGGCCGAGCTCCGACGTGGCGATCAGCTTCGGCGCGTTCGCCCCGGCGGCGATCGCCGCGTACGCGAGCAGCGCCTCCTGTTCCAGGGCCTGGCGCAGCGACGGGATGGAGCGGCGCTGGGTGATGGCGCGCAGGGTGAGACGGCGCCAGGCGCGGTAGAAGAAGCCCTGGGCCTGCTGTTCGCGGTCCACGACCGTCACATCGAGTGGTGGGCCGTCCTCCAGGGTGACGAGATACCGGCGTCCCCGGTCGCTCTGGTCGGCGCTCTCGGGAGCGTCCTCGGTGCGCATCGCGGCGACCGGGTGGAAGCCGACGTGGCGCAGTCCCGCCATCAGATGCTGGCCGGTCGGCCGTACGTTCGGTGAGCCGACCGCGTACAGCGTTCCGTACGCGACGGTCCAGCCGATCAGCACCGTCAGGACGATCGAGAAGGGTGTGGTGTAGCCGCCGACCAGCATCGCGAAGGCGTCCAGGAGCAGCACCACCCAGAGCACGACCCGCCAGCGTGGCCGCCGTGCCATGCCGACCGCCGTCATATAGGCGATGACGGGTGCGAGATATCCGTGGACGGGATCGGTGAGGGCATGGCCCTGGGGCTGGGTCAGGGCGTCCTGGATGGTGCCGGGGGCTGACCTGGCCACCCAGAGGTCGGTCGCGAGTGTCACTCCGTGGGCGAGCACGGCGGCGAGCACGCCGTCCGCGATGCGCAGCCCGTCGCGCTTGATGAGGCGTTCGATGGCGAAGGCGACCGGGACGAGCAGCACGGCGATGCTGGACACCAGACCGGCGAGCTTGATCAGCAGATCGGGTGCCTGGTTGGTCCCCTTGGAGATGTCGTCCTCAAGGCCGGTGGTGGTGCCCTGCGCGAACGCGGCGATGGAGAAGAGGAGGACGATCGCGAGCACGCCGATGAGCACCCGCATGAGGTCGGACGGCCGGTGCACACGGGCGGGCAGCAGCGGCTCATCGCCCGAAACGCGGTCGCTGGGGGGCCCGCCGGCCGGGACCAGGGTGGATCCGGCGACGGGCTGTGCGAGCTCTTCCGGCTTTTCGGGCTGTGCCGGCTTTTCGGGCTGGGCAGGCTCCTGCGGCGGCCCGGAATCGCGGCCTTCGGGCGGATCAGAGGCGCCGGCCGCCTTCGATGGCTGCACGCCCTGCTCCTTCGTCGCCTCTGTGTGGTCTTCGTGTTCTCGTATCACCGGTCACCGCCCGCATGATGGTGGCACGGCCTGTGGACAGAGAGGGGCATCAGGGGGCATCGCACGGGCGCGCGAAGCGCAACATACGCTGCTTCGCGCCCGCGCGCACGCGGTGTGATCACACCGGCACCGAAACCCGCCGGGCTGTCGGTGGCGTAGGGCAGGATGGGCGGGATGAGCGGGATGAGCGAAGACCGGATGCGTGAGGCCGGGACGGGCGGTGGTGCCGCCGGGACCGCGGCTGTCGTCCACGAGCTCCCGGAGTACGCGGAGCGCGTCCTCGATGTCGCCGATCTGATCCCGCCGGGCCGCGTCATGACGTACGGAGACATCGCCGAGTGGCTCGGCGACGGCGGCCCCCGACAGGTCGGACGGGTCATGGCGCTGTACGGCTCCGCGGTGCCCTGGTGGCGTGTCGTGCGGTCCGACGGGCACCTGCTGCCCGGCCACGAACTGCGTGCGCTGGGCCACTACCGCGACGAGGGCACGCCGCTGCGGGAGGCGCCGCGCAGCGCGGAGGGACACGTTCCGCGTATCGACATGAAGCACGCCCGGTGGGACGGTCGGAGCCCTGACGAGGACAGGGACGGGGACGAGGGCGCCAGCGGGATCGAGGGCGGGGGCGAGAAAGCTCACATCTGACAGCTTCGGCCATCGGGCCCTTCCGGTGCGGGCGCCGCCCCGGTGAGGAGGACGCGCCGGAGAGCGCCCGGCGCACGCCGGGGTTTCCGGCCGGGCGCGCGGGGCGAGACCCGGGGGACTCGCCGCTTGCCGCGCCCTCACCGGCGTAGCGTCATTCACCTGCGGCACGTTCCGCTCCTCAGACCCTGTCACCTCGGACCCTGTCACCTCAGACCCAGTCATCCTCAGTTCACCCACCAGGACCGGCGATCCACGTGAGCTCCTCCCCCTCCACCCGGCGCAGCCCGCACGGCCAGGCACGGCGGCGCGTTCCGGGTGCGTACCGGTTGGTGCGCACCCCGCCGGGCCAGGTGGACCCTCCTCTTCTTGACGCGGCACAGCGCGCGGTGGTTGACCACCCCGGCGGACCGCTGCTGGTGCTCGCCGGGCCCGGAACGGGCAAGACCACGACCCTCGTCGAGGCCGTCGCCGCCCGGGTGGCCGGGGGGACCGACCCCGCCCGCATCCTCGTCCTCACCTTCAGCCGCAAGGCGGCGGTGGAACTGCGCGACCGGATGGCCGCCCGCCTCGGCGGTACCCGGAGCCCTCGGGCCACCACCTTCCATTCGTACTGCTATGCCCTGGTCCGTGCACACCAGGACGCCGATCTGTTCGCCAATCCGCTGCGGCTGCTCTCCGGGCCCGAGCAGGACGTCACGGTCCGCGAGCTGCTCGCGGGGCAGGTAGGGCTCCAAGGAGCGGGCCTCGGCCGGGTCCGCTGGCCCGACGAACTGCGGGCCTGCCTGACCACGCGCGGCTTCGCCGACGAGGTGCGGGCCGTGCTCGCCCGCAGCCGTGAGCTGGGCCTCGGCCCGGACGCGCTGGCCGCCTTCGCCCGGCGCACGGGCCGCCCCGACTGGTCGGCGGCGGCGGAATTCCTCGCGGAGTATCTGGACGTGCTCGACGCGCAGGGCGTCCTGGACTACGCGGAACTGGTCCACCGGGCGGTCCTGCTCGCGGAGCGCCCCGAGGTGTCGGCCCTGCTGGCCCGGAGCTACGACGCGGTGTTCGTCGACGAGTACCAGGACACGGACCCGGCGCAGGTGCGACTGTTGCACGCGCTGGCCGGGAACCGGGGGAGCGCGCCGGGCGCGGGCGGGGGCCGGACGCTGATCGTCTTCGGCGACCCGGACCAGTCGATCTACGCCTTCCGGGGCGCCGATGTGAACGGCATCCTCGGATTCCCCGACGCCTTCCGCCGCGCGGACGGGGTACCGGCACCGGTTGCCGTCCTTACGGCCTCGCGCCGCTCCGGGGCCGCGCTGCTCGCGGCGACGCGGCTGCTCACCCGCCGGATGCCGCTCACCCGGCTGCCGGCGGAGAAGGTTCGCGCCCACCGGGAGCTGGCCGCCGTCCGCGAGGGAGGGCGCGTCGAGACGTACACCTATCCGACCGCTTCCACCGAGATCGAGAACATCGCCGATCTGCTGCGCCGCGCACATCTGGAGGACGGGGTCGCGTGGAAGGACATGGCGGTTCTGGTACGCGCCGGCGGACGCTCCATCCCCGCCGTGCGCCGGGCGCTCACCTCGGCGGGTGTGCCCCTGGAGGTGGACGGCGACGATCTCCCGCTGCGCCACGAACCGGCGGTCGCCCCGCTGCTGACGGCTCTGCGCACGGTGGCCACCGCCGCCCTGAACGCCATGGCGCCCGACGACAGCCCCCCGGACGCTTCCGGAACCGAGGACGGAACCGAAAACGGAGCCGAGGACAGCGCGGGGGCGCGGTCCTGGCTCGATACCGAGACCGCCCTCACGCTCCTCGCCTCGCCGCTCGGCTCCATGGACGCCGCCGACCTGCGCCACCTCGGCCGGGCTCTGCGCGAGGAGGAACGGGCCGCCGGGAACAGGGTGCCGCCGCCCTCCGGCGTGCTGCTGGCCCGGGC
>DATCWZ010000504.1:0-2117 GCA_036566065.1 Streptomyces sp.
TCGGCGCGTGGCCAGCGGTGTTCGCCGTCGCGGGCGGGGTGGCCGCGGCGTCATGGGCGGTCACGCGCCGCGCCGCGTGAAGGAGTTCGGCGGGGAAGTGAACGTCCGGGCCGCCGTGCCCGTACTGAAGGACAACTCCCCCGCGTGACCCGGGGGCGTCCCCGTACGACAGGACGGGAACGCCCCCGGCGGCGTTCTTTTCCCGCGGGTACGGGCTATGCCCCGAGCGCCTGGGACACCGTATAGATCACCAGGCCCGCCAGCGCGCCCACCACCGTGCCGTTGATCCGGATGAACTGCAGGTCACGGCCGATGTGCGCCTCGATCTTCTTGGACGTCTGGTCCGCGTCCCAGCCGGCGACCGTGTCGCTGATCAGCGAGGTGATCTCCGCGCTGTACGTCGTGACCACGTACACCGCGGCGTCCTCCAGCCAGCCGTCGACCTTCGCCTGCACCCGGCCGTCCGTCGCCAGCCTGGCGCCCAGCGACATCAGCGACGCCCGGGCCCGCAGCCGCAGTTCACTCTGCTCGTCCTCGGCCGCCGCGATGATCATCGTACGGACGGATGACCAGGCGGACGCGATGACGTCCTGCACCTCGCGGCGGCCCAGGATCTCCGACTTCAGCCTCTCCACGCGGGCGCGGGTATCCGGGTCGGTCCGGAGGTCGGCCGCGAAGTCCGTAAGGAACGCGTCGATCGACCCGCGCGCGGGGTGCCCGGGCATGTCCCGCATCTCCGTGACGAAGCGCAGGAGTTCCTTGTAGACCCGCTCGCCCACCCTCCGGTCGACGAATCGGGGCGTCCAGCCGGGCGCACCGCCCTGCACGGCCTCCAGGACCGAGTCGCCGTGCTCGATGAGCCAGTCGTGGGCCTTGACGCAGATGAGGTCGACGACCCGGCGGTGACCACCGTCCGCGACGATCCGCTCCAGCATCGCGCCTATCCCGGGGGCGATCTCCACCGCGTTCGCGCGGCGGGTGATCGCCTCGCCGACGACGGCCTGCACGTCGGAGTCCCGCAGCACGGTCAGCGCACCGCGCAGCGCGGTGGCCAGTTCCTCGGTGACCCGGTCGGCGTGCTCGGGCTCGGCGAGCCAGGCGCCGACGCGGCCGCCGATGGCGAGGGCGCGCATGCGGTCGCGTACGACGCCTCCGGAGAGAAAATTCTCGCCCACGAAGGAACCCAGGGAGGCGCCGAGCTGGTCCTTCTTGGTGGGGATGATGGCGGTGTGGGGGATGGGCAGGCCAAGCGGGTGCCGGAAGAGGGCGGTGACGGCGAACCAGTCCGCCAGCGCGCCGACCATGCCGGCTTCGGCGGCGGCCGCGACGTAGCCGGGCCACCCGGTCTCACCGGAGTGCCCGGCCCAGGTGGCGAGGACGTACACGAGAGCGACGAACAGGAGGAGCCCGGTGGCGGTGGTCTTCATCCGGCGCACGCCGCGCTGCTTCTCGGCATCGGCAGCGGTATACGAAAACGCCCCCAACGCCACACTGGCCCCGCCGGGGTCCACTTCCGATTCGGCTCGTTCCATCCGCTCCACCCGTCCCCGTACGCCTCGCCCCCGTGACGTACGCATTGTCCCTACCTCACCTACTCCCGACACGCACGTCTAGTTCCCCTCGGCCTGTCGCACCATGGGACGGCCCGCACCGCACAAGGAGAATCACCGCACATGCCCAGGCGCCAGGGATACGCCCTGCTCATCGCCCTTGTGGCGGGCACCGCCGTACTCGCCGCCGCCGTCGCGTTCGGCACCTCCTACCTCACCGGCACGCGGCACGCGCCCCTCGGCCGGGGCGTGGCCCATCCCGCCGCACACCATCCGGCCGCACCCGCCACCTCCACCGGCACCTGGGTCGCCACCTGGACCGGAGCGCCCGTCAGCGGTGAGCCGCACACCGAGCACGGCTTCCCCGAGCGCACCATCCGTAACACCGTGCACACCAGCATCGGCGGCCACGCCGCCCGTATCACCCTGTCGAACCTCTTCGGCACCGTCCCGCTGGTCATCGACCGGGCCACGGTCGCCGCCCGCCCGGTGACCTTCCGGGGCGCGCACGCCGTCAGCATTCCGGCCGGGCGGCAAGTGGTCAGCGACCCGGTCGTCGTCAACGTC
>DATCWZ010000292.1:0-2694 GCA_036566065.1 Streptomyces sp.
CACGGCCGCGCGTCAACTGGTCCGCCGTTCCGCGGTCTGCGCGCCGCCCAGGGCGCCGGGGCAGACCGGGCACGCATGGTCTGGCGGGTCACCGCCGGGCGGCGAGCCGGGGCTGTCACTGGTCGTGGTCACCCCTCGCGACGGCCTCTCGGTGTACGCCCCCGATCCGGAGATCGCCGGACCATGGATCGCCTCGGGCACCCCTCATCTCTACGCCGGAGTGATGGAGGCCACAGGCGTGGTCGGGCCGCTGGTGCTCCCCGGCGGTACGGGCTGTGCCGGCTGCCTGGCGCTTCACCGCGCGGGGCGCGACCCGCAGTGGCCGCGGATGCTGGCGCAGTGGAAGTCGGGGCGGCGCAATGCGGTGCAGGCGTGCGATCTCGGGCTGGCGACGGCGGTGGCCGGGCTCGCGGCAGCCCATGCCCTGTCCTTCCTCGACGGCGAACTGCCCGCGAGTACGGGCGCCCGCTGGGAGGCCGCCCTGCCCGTACTGGACTGGCGGTCGGAGCGGCTGGGGCCGCATCCCGACTGCTCCTGCGGTGCCGCCAGGCACACTGAGGGGGAGCTCACCTCCGGAGCGGGCGCGGCTCAGGACACAATGGCCGGGTGACCGCCGCCGTCGACAAAGCGAATCCGATGACTCACGCGGCACGGCAGTCTGGGAACTGGAGGGGCACATGTCTGATCTTCCCCGGAAAGCGGTCACCCGTACCGCCAAACTGGCCGCACTGCCACTCGGCTTCGCCGGGCGTGCCACATGGGGGCTGGGCAAGCGGATCGGCGGGAGGTCCGCCGAGATCGTCGCCCGTGAGGTGCAGCAGCGGACCGCGGACCAGCTCTTCAGAGTGCTTGGCGAGCTGAAGGGCGGTGCGATGAAGCTCGGGCAGGCGCTGTCCGTCTTCGAGTCCGCCCTGCCCGAGGAGGTGGCGGGTCCTTACCGGGCGGCGCTCACCAAACTGCAGGAGGCCGCACCGCCGATGCCGGCCCGCACTGTCAACGCCGTCCTGGAGGAGAGGCTCGGCGAGGACTGGCGGGAGCTGTTCCTCGAGTTCGACGAGACGCCGTCGGCCGCCGCCTCGATCGGCCAGGTGCACCGTGCCGTGTGGCACGACGGGCGCGATGTCGCGGTGAAGCTGCAGTACCCGGGTGCCGGTGAGGCGCTGCTGTCGGACCTCGCGCAGCTCAGCCGCTTCGCCCGGCTCCTCAGCCCGCTGGTTCCGGGGATGGACATCAAGCCGCTGATCAAAGAGCTGCGCGACAGGGTGTCGGAGGAGCTCGACTACGAGCTGGAGGCGCGCTCCCAGCAGGAGCACGCGGCCGAGTTCGAGAACGATCCGGATGTGGTCGTCCCCGGTGTGGTGCACCAGTCGGACCAGGTGCTGGTGACGGAGTGGATCGAAGGCATACCGCTCTCCGAAGTGATCGCGGACGGCACCCAGGAGCAGCGGGACCGGGCGGGACAACTGCTGGCGCGCTTCCTGTTCTCCGGACCCGCCCGCACGGGACTGCTGCACGCCGACCCGCATCCCGGCAACTTCCGGCTGCTGCCCGCGGCCGACACCGGTGAGGAAGGGCAGTGGCGGCTCGGGGTGCTGGACTTCGGCACGGTGGACCGGCTGCCCGGCGGCCTGCCGGAGACCATAGGCTACTCACTGCGGATGACGCTGGAGGGCGATGCGGAAGCGGTGTATGAGCTGCTCCGCGAGGAGGGGTTCGTCAAGGAGTCGATCGACCTCGCCCCGGACGCAGTGCTCGACTATCTGCTCCCGATCATCGAACCGGCGCAGGTGGAGGAGTTCACCTTCAGCCGGGCCTGGATGCGTAATCAGGCGGCTCGGATAGCGGATCCGCGCTCGCCCGCCCATCAGTTGGGCAAGCAGCTCAACCTTCCGCCGTCCTATCTGCTGATACACCGCGTCACGCTCAGCACGATCGGAGTGCTCTGCCAGCTGGGTGCGACGGTGCGGCTGCGGGAGGAACTGGAGTCCTGGCTGCCGGGCTTCGTCGCGGAGGAGGAGCCGGAGTACGAGGCCGAGGCGGAGTACGAGCCTGAGCCGGAGTCCGATGATGAGCCCGAGCAGGAGAGCGCGGTGGTCGAGGCGTAAGGGTCCCGGGGCGGCTGGGCCCGTTCACCACCAGGCGGAATCGAGACGGCTCTCGATCGCCCGGAGGTGGGTACGGGCGCAGTCGTCGCAGAAGTACTCGCGCCTGCTGTTCTCCACGGAACAGATCCAGGTCGCCGGTACCATCCCACCCTCGGCCGCGGTGCCGCACCGGGCGCACACAACGGGCCCGGCGTCCGGCCGTGCGGGGTGATGAGTTTCCTCGTCCACGTCGTGACGATAACGCCGTCGGTGGCGCGGGGCACAGCGCAACGCACCGCGGGGCCGGCCCGTTCGTTCCGGACCGGCCCCGCGAAAGGGACGGGCTGCGCCTGCCTGGGAGAGCGCGGACTTACTGCATGACCGCCATGGCGAGCGCCCGCCGGGCGCGCATGGAGGCCCGCTCGGCACGGCGCTGCATCCTCCGGGCGGAGAGCAGGCGCATAGCCCTGCGTTCCGCCTCGGCCTCCCTCAGGCGCTCGTGCATATGGGCACGGGCCATGGCTTCTGGGATGAGTTGCATCTCACGGGTCCTGTTCTGACGCGAGGCGTTCGCGCCGGTGATGGTGACGTTCGGGGTCGCGGAGCCGAC
>DATCWZ010000251.1:0-13097 GCA_036566065.1 Streptomyces sp.
CCGACCCTTTGCTCTCCTGCGCCCGGTGGGGGGTGAGGGTGGTGAGGGAAAGCGCTCTCACGAACCGATCAGGTGCGTACCGATTTCGCGATGAAGATAGACCAAGCCGCAGGTTGTGCCCACCACTTGCACACGATTGACATGCATGGGGCACGCATATTGGCCGCGTGATGGGGCTCCCGTGCAGGTGGGGCGGGAGTGCTCACTTCCGGACAATATTTTCGTACGTCCGGTGTCCGGCGGGACGGTTATAACCCTGGGTAACCGTCCCTTACGGGACAGCATGACCGGCGTACGCGGCGTGCGGGTGCCGCCGACCGGAGCTGTGCGGGCCCGACTATACCCGTACATACGCATTCCTTGATAAGTGCGAAGGGGGCCGCTGCTCATATACGGATTAAAATTCGCGGCCCGCGAAGATCTTATGACGGCGGGATTGTGTCGCTGTGTTTCCCGCGAGTAACATCACGGCTCGGCCAATTCTTGACCGGAAATCAGCCTGAATTCGAGTACCGCACCGTGGTTTTCGACGGCAGTCGAGAGGGGACGACATGAGATCCGTTTCCACCGGAACACGTATGGGGGTGCTGGCGGCGTTCACCGCGTTCACCGCTCTGCTCTCCACGGGCACGGCCACCGCGGCGACCGCGCTGAACGGCGACTGGGCGCCGTTCGACCGCTGCCCGGTGGACGCCTCCGCCATGCTGGCGGCCGACGGCGTCAACTCCACCGCCACCTGTATCTCCTCGGCATCGGCGGGCGGTTCCATCACGCTGGGCACGACACAGGTGCCGACGGGCAACACCGATCTCCAGCTCGGGGTCATCCAGCACAGCGACGGCACCACCTCGCTGGTCGCCCCGTCCGACGGCGTGCTCGTCGCCGATTCGGTGGAAATCCCCGGCGGCCTGATCGGGCTGATGTGTCCCAGTGGAATTCCCCTCATCTCGGGTATCTGCAAGCAGCTCACGGACAACAGCCTGAACCGGGTGACCGCGACCATTGAGCAGGCCGGTGCGCCCCGCGACTTCAATATGGCCGCAGCATTCACCACCGGGCAGCCGATTCTCACGCTTCCGGTGCGCATCCACTTGGAGAACCCGTTCCTCGGGAGCAAGTGCTACATCGGATCCGCCTCGAACCCCGTCCTGCTGAAGCCGCAGAACCGTACGGCGCCCACCCTCTCGCTCCAGCAGTTCGCCGGCGACGGGACTCCCAGCGACAGCGGCGAGATGGGCCGGTACACCTTCGCCGGCGCGGACCAGGGCGATGCGAGCTTCGCGGTCCCCGGCACCAATGGCTGCGGCGCGGGGCTGCTGAACTGGGCGGTCAACCTCAAGACCGGGCTGCCGTCCGCCGCGGGCCACAACGACGTGAGCCTCAACAACACCTCGACGTACTTCGCGAGCCCTTACGACCCGGCGTCGCTGGCGCCCGATGAGGGCAAGGCGCTGTCCGGGTTCTGGCACTCCGCCGCCCGGTAGGCAGGCGCACCCCCCACAGGAACAGCGCACCCCCACAGGAGAACAGCGCATCCATCAACGGGACAGCAGACGAGGGAGTAACCATGCGCAGAAGGACGAGCATCCTTACAGCGGTCGGCGCGGCCGTCGCGGCGGTCGGGATGGCCGCGCCGATGGCGGTCGCCGGACCCACCGCGGCCTGGACCATCACGCCGACCGGTTCCTTCACCGGAACCGCCGGTCAGACAGTCCTCACCGACAACGTCGGCAACGCGATCAAGTGCGCGACCGCCTCCGCCGGCGGCAACGCGGCGTCCTCACCGGTCGCGGGGCCGGTACTCGCCCAGATCACCGCGGCATCGTTCAACGCGCCGTGCACAGGCCCGTTCAGCAGTCAGTGGACGATCACGACCACCATGCCCTGGACGCTCAACGGCACCTCGTACGCGGCGGCCGGGGGCACCAACGGCACCGGGAAGACCACGGGCTGGATCGGCAGCATCGGGGCCACCGTCACCGGCTCCAGTGTGCTCGGCCCCTGCACCTTCAAGGTGACGGGCTCGGTGGACGGCGCCTACAACAACCCGAGCACCGGAGGCGCCAACGGCACCCTCGCCGTGGCGCCCGCCGCGACCAGCCCGCGACTGCTGACGATCAGCGGCAAGACGGGCGCCGGCTGCGGCATCGTCGGATCCACGGCGACCTTCAAGGGCACGTACACCGTCACCCACACCTCCGGCGTGTCACCCGTCATCTCGTACAGCTGACCTGCCCCGCATGAACGGCCCGGTCACGGATGTCGTGGCCGGGCCGTTCGCCTCGGCAGTACTCAGAAGCCGGCAGTACTCAGAAAATGACAGTGCTCGCCGTTGTGTTCATCACCTGTTGCCAAGAAATCCGGTCGATACCCGGTGGTGTGAATTCCCGGTATTCCTCCGCTTCCCAGGACTTGGCGCCACGCGTACCGTTGCGAGCCCCCGGAGGGTATGGAGACATGGCAGTCAACGCACGCCGCTGGACGGCTCGTCATTCCTCGCGATTCGCCGCAGGCGGCCTTCTGATCGTCGCGGCCACGTTTCTGCCCGGCGCCGAGTCGGCCGCCGATACCCAGCGTACGGAGGTCTCTCTCGGCTACGACTGCGCATTCCCGTTGGGTACGCAGCCGGTGACGGTCAGGGTCGCGGGCGAGTTCCCGGAGCTGGGCATGGTGGGCCGACCTGTCGAACCCCGCGCCGTCTCCCTGGGGATCGGCCTGCCCCGGCCGGTGCTGGAGGAACTGGCCGATACGGAGGCGGCCTCCGTGTCCGGGCTGGCGGACCTGGCCGTCCTGCACACCTCCGGGAAGCGGTCCGCGACCGCCCACTGGTCCGGGCTCGCCGCCCCGGGGCAGGACATCACCGGCCGGGACAGCGTTGAGCTCGAAGCGTCGGGCCCCGTACCCACGGCCACGTTCGGCTCGCCAGGCACGGCCACCCTGTCTGCTGCGGATCTGACGCTCACCCTGAACCCGCTGAAGGCGGATGGCTCACCGGCCGTCCCCGCCGCCATCGAGGTGCCCTGCCATCTGACCCCAGGAGCGGACGGCACCCTGGCCATGGTGCCCATCAGCGGACCCGCGAGCGACGAGCCGGCCTCCCCCGGAACCCAGCCAGGAAGCGACCAGCCCAGTGCCAAACCCAGCACCGGCCCCACTACCGAACCCGGAGCCGTGGACGCGCTTCCGCGTACACAGCGTGAGAAGTACGACGCCGCACGGCGGCACGCGCTGGCCGCGGGCGATGTCGAGCCGTGTCCGTTCCCGCCGCTCCATCTGAACATCCCTGCCGACACCTATGTGGCGGGATACAGCAACGTCAAGAAACTGAACTCCGCGATGCTGCTGGAAGCCGCCCACTTCAACATCACCCTCATGACGTCCTACATCCCGGACCCGTGCACCGGGACCTTCACGGTCCTGAGCGAAGGAGACTTCGACTACCAGGGCCGACGGCAACTTCCCCCCTCCCAGGGCACGTTCCTCACGTTCGGCTTCATGCCGACCACCGCCACCATGCAACTGGTCCAGGTCGGTCCGCCCGCCGCCATCGAATCGGTCAGCTACACCAGCGACCCGAGCATGCCGGAGTACACGACCGTGGTGGTGTATTTCGATCTGCGGCTGAGCAATGTCAAGGTCAACGGTGTGCCGCTCGATGTGGGGCCGGGCTGCCATACGGCCACCCCCTTCAAACAGACGCTGCAGGCGTACGGGACGGGAAATCCCCCGTGGGGATACACCGTCAACCGCGGAGGCGTCCTGCAGGGCGAGGCCCACATCCCGGAGCTGACCGGCTGCGGCGTCGATGAGGATGTGTCACGGTTGTTGACGGCGTCCATTTCCGGCGGTGGGAACTACCTCAAGATGACGCAGGCGCCGCTCTGCGTCCTCACCAACCCGGACAGCCCGGACTGCCCCGCGAAGAAGCCCGTACCGGAGCGCTGACAGCCGGAAGTCCTCACTTTCCAACAGCTTGCGGCGGCGGGTTGCTCACATGCGTACAAGCAATACGCGGACCCGAAAGCAGCGCGCAGAAAGTTCGGTATCCGGTATTGCGAAGTCAGGTTACTCGGCCGTAACGTCCCGGTTGAACAGCATGGAAACACATCCCCACCTGCTTGTTCGAGCACAGGGAATCCCGGTCGCACCCCCATGGGACGGGATTCCTGGGGTTCCGCGGTCCCACCCCCGGGCCGCGGAATCCCGCCTTCTCACCCCGGAGACCTTGCGCAGAATCCGACAAAGCCGCGGCGCGGGTTTGTCACTCGATGACAAGTGATCCGCACCGAGCACCGAGTTCGTCGATTTCTGCTGTTCAACGGCTTGTCCTGGCGTGTCGGCGGACATAGCGTTCCGCCGGTCCGGTGCGGGTATGACGGGCCGTCCTTGTTCACCACCACTTCGAAGGAGGGCCGATGGGAATCGAAGTAGTCGTCGAGGGCCTGACGAAGTCCTTCGGCACACAGAACATCTGGCAGGACGTCAGCCTGACCCTGCCGGCGGGTGAGGTGAGCGTGATGCTCGGCCCTTCCGGCACCGGGAAGACGGTATTCCTGAAATCCATCATTGGGCTGCTCAAACCCGAGCGGGGCCGGGTCCTCATCAATGGTATCGACATGGTCAGCGCATCCGAACGGGACATCATGGAGACCCGCAAGCTCTTCGGGCTCATGTTCCAGGACGGCGCCCTCTTCGGCTCCATGTCCCTTTTCGACAACATCGCCTTCCCGCTGCGTGAACACACCCGCAAGAAGGAATCCGAGATCCGGCGCATCGTCATGGAACGGATCGATGTCGTCGGACTGCTCGGCGCCGAGGAGAAGCTTCCCGGTCAGATATCCGGCGGAATGCGCAAACGGGCCGGACTCGCGCGCGCCCTCGTCCTCGACCCGCAGATCATCCTCTGCGACGAACCGGACTCGGGGCTCGATCCTGTCCGTACGGCCTATCTCTCCCAGCTCCTCATCGACCTGAACGCCCAGATCGACGCGACGATGCTCATCGTCACCCACAACCTCGACATCGCGGCCACCGTCCCCGACAACATGGGCATGCTGTTCTGCCGCGGCCTGGTCGCGTTCGGACCACGCGAGGTGCTGCTCACCAGTGACACCCCCGTCGTCGCCCAGTTCCTCTCCGGGCGCCGCGAGGGGCCCATCGGAATGTCCGAGGAGAAGGACGCCGCCACCCTCGCCGCCGAGCAGGCCGGCGCGCCGGGGAACGGGCCGCGCACGGTCGTACCGCAGTTGGAGCCCTCGCCGGGGCTGCCCGTGCGGCAGGGCGCCATGCGCCGCAAGGAGCGGGTCCTGTCCATGCTGGGGCAGCTTCCGGACGCCGCCCGTACGGCCATCATGAACAGCTACACCCCAGCAGCGGGCGGTGCACGCCCATGACGGCACCCATGCCCCTGCGGCCACCCGGGCCCGCCCCCGAGACTCCGGGGCACAGACCTCCGACGCGGCTGCTCGCCCCGCTCCGCGAGACGGGCAAGCTGTTCGCCCTCGCGGCCGCGGTGAGCCGGGCGGTGTTCCGCAGGCCCTTCCAGGTGCGGGAGTTCATCGAGCAGTTCTGGTTCGTCGCGAGCGTGACCATCCTGCCCGCCGCCCTCGTGTCGATCCCGTTCGGCGCGGTCATCGCCCTTCAGGTCGGCTCGCTCACCCAGCAGCTCGGCGCCCAGTCGTTCACCGGCGGCGCCAGCGTCCTCGCCGTCATCCAGCAGGCCAGCCCCATCATCGTGGCACTGCTGATCTCCGGCGCGGCAGGCGCGGCCATCTGCGCCGACCTCGGATCGCGGAAGATCCGCGAGGAACTCGACGCGATGGAGGTCATGGGCGTCTCGCCCGTCCAGCGCCTCGTCGTCCCGCGCGTCCTGGCCACCATGTCCGTCGCCGTCCTGCTGAACGGCCTGGTCTCCGTCGTCGGCACCCTGGGCGGCTACTTCTTCAACGTCATCATGCAGGACGGCACCCCGGGCTCCTATCTCGCCAGCTTCTCCGCCCTCGCCCAACTGCCCGACCTGTACGTCAGCGAGTTCAAGGCGCTGATCTTCGGCTTCATCGCGGGCATCGTCGCCGCCTACCGCGGACTGAATCCGCGCGGTGGCCCGAAGGGCGTCGGCGACGCGGTCAACCAGTCCGTCGTCATCACCTTCATGCTGCTGTTCTTCGTGAACATGGTCCTCACGGCGGTCTACCTCCAGATCGTCCCCGCGAAGGGGAGCTGACCGATGTCGATGCTCAGCCGGCTCGACCGAACGGGCGACCAGCTCATCTTCTACGTACGGGCCCTTGCCCGGATTCCGCGGACCCTGCGCCGCTATCCGCGAGAGGTCCAGCGGCTCCTCGCCGAAGTGGCCTTCGGCAGCGGCGGACTCGGCGTCATCGGCGGCACCATCGGTGTGATGATCGCCATGACCCTGTTCACCGGCACCGTTGTCGGCCTCCAGGGGTACGCGGCGCTCGACCAGATCGGCACCTCCGCCTTCACGGGCTTCATCTCCGCCTACTTCAACACCCGCGAGATCGCCCCGCTCGTCGCCGGACTCGCGCTCTCCGCGACCGTCGGCGCAGGATTCACCGCACAGCTCGGCGCGATGCGGATCAACGAGGAGGTCGACGCGCTGGAAGCGATGGGCGTGCGGTCCATGCCCTACCTCGTCACCACCCGGATCATCGCCGGAGTCGTCGCGATCATCCCGCTGTACGCGATCGGGCTGCTGTCCTCGTATCTCGCCTCCCGCACCATCACCGTCCTGTTCAACGGGCAGTCGGCGGGCACGTACGACCATTACTTCACGCTCTTCCTCTCGCCCGACGACGTGCTGCTCTCGGTCCTCAAGGTGCTGATCTTCAGCGTCATGGTGATCCTCGCCCACTGCTACTACGGCTTCCACGCCACAGGAGGCCCCGCCGGTGTGGGCGTGGCCGTCGGCCGGTCGGTGCGCAACGCGATCGTCCTGATCAGCGTCACCGACTTCTTCCTCTCCCTCGCCATCTGGGGAGCCACGACGACGGTGAAGGTGGCCGGCTGATGACCCGTGGCACAGCGACGCGGACCGTGCGGCGCAGACTCGCCGGAGTCGCCTTCCTGCTCGTCCCGGCGATCCTCGTGTGGGTGTCCGTATCGGTGTACGAGAAAGACTTCAGCGACGACGCGACCGTGACCGTACGCACCGGAGCCGTCGGCAACGAGATGCACGACAACGCTGATGTGAAGCTGCGCGGCGTCGTCATCGGACACGTACGGCACATCACCACCGACGCGAAGGGCGCGGAACTCACTCTCGCCATCGAACCCGGCAGACTCGGCCGGATCCCGGCGGACGTCACCGCGCAGATGCTCCCCACCACGCTTTTCGGGGAACGGTTCGTGGCACTCGTACCCCCGCGGGTGCCGTCTGCCCGGACACTGCGCGCGGGCGCTGTCATCCCGCGGGACCGCTCCAGCGACGCCATCGAGCTGGAGGAGGTCCTGGACAACGTGCTGCCGCTGCTGACCGCGGTGAAACCGGAGAAGCTGTCCGCCACGCTCAGCGCCGTCTCGCAGGCCCTCGAAGGACGCGGCGACGAGCTGGGAGACACCCTCGCCGTGCTGGACGCCCATCTCAAGAAGTTCAACCCCCAACTGCCCACGCTCAACGCCGACATCAAGGAACTCGTCAAGGTGAGCACGCTGTACGGGGACGCCGCGCCCGATGTTCTGGACGCGCTCACCGACGCCACCACCACCAGCGACACCATCGCCGACCAGGAAGCACAGCTCGCCGGTCTGTACGGGGCCACGACCGCCTCCGCGCAGGACCTCACCTCCTTCCTGCGGGAGAACAAGGACAACCTCATCCGGCTCACCGCGGCGAGCCGCCCCACACTGGAGCTTCTGGCCGAGTACGCGGACGAATTCCCCTGCACCCTGCGCACCATGGCCGGATTCGTGCCCGCCATGGACAAGGCGCTGGGCAAGGGCACCGACCGCCCTGGACTCCATGTCACGGTGAAGTCCGTGAAGTCCCTGGGCAGATACGTGCCCGGCAAGGACACCCCGGTCTACAACGCGACCGGAGGACCGCACTGCTACTCGGTGCCGTACCTCGGCAGCGCCGCGCCGACCGCCGACGCCCGCAAGGCTCCGCCCGCGCGGGAATCGCAGTCGTCAGGACCGGACACCGCCCTGGGTATGCCCAACTCCCCGCAGGAGTCCCGGCTCGTCAACGAACTCGTCGCCCCCTCACTGAAAGTCCAGCCGCAGACCCTGCCCGGCTGGAGCAGCGTGCTCATCGGTCCGGCCTTCCGCGGCGCGGAGGTGAAGCTCAAGTGAAGCGCCGCTCCCTCGCGGGACCGCTCGCGAAATCCATCGTCTTCATCGTGGTGACCGCACTGGCCACCACCGTCCTCGGCCTGTCCATCGCCGATACGGGCGTCGGCTCCACGACCTCCTACCGGGCGAGGTTCTCGGACGTCACGGGACTCGTCGTCGGCGACAGTGTCCGGATCGCCGGGGTCAAGGTCGGACAGGTCGAGTCCATCAGGATCGCCGACCGGCGCGTCGCCGAGGTCGGCTTCGGCGTCCTCAAGGGCCGCGAACTCCCCGCATCGGTGACCGCGTCGGTCAAATACCTCAACATGGTCGGCCAGCGCTACATCGACCTCGACCAGGGCGCGGGCCCGGTGGGCAGGACGTTCACCGCCGGTTCGACCATCCCGCTCTCCCGTACCACCCCGGCGCTCGACCTCACCGAGCTGTTCAACGGCTTCCAGCCGCTGTTCGAAGGGCTCTCGCCGCCGGACGTCAACCAGCTCGCCGGATCGATCGTCCAGGTGCTCCAGGGCGAGGGCGGCACCGTCGACAGCATCCTCTCCCACGTCGGGTCACTGACCGGCACCGTGGCCGCGAAGGACAAGGTGATCGGTGAGGTGATCAAGAACCTCAATACGGTCCTGAAGACCGTCAACGACCGGGAGGCGGGCTTCGACGACCTGGTGGTCACCCTCCAGAAACTCGTCACGGGCTTCGCGGGCGACCGTAAACCCCTCGGCGATGCGGTGACGGCGATGGGCGCCCTCACCACCGTCACCGCGGGCCTCGTCGACGACGCACGCGCGCCGCTCAGGAAGGACATCAAGCAGCTCGGCCGCCTCACCGGCCAACTGAGCGAGAACACCCCGCAGATCGAGAGCTTCCTGCAGAAGACACCGGCCAAGATGGCGGCGATCAGCCGCCTCACCTCGTACGGCTCCTGGCTCAACCTGTACCTCTGCGAGGCCAGGGTCAGCGGCGTCAGCACCGACAACGGCAGTGCGCCGCCCACCGGCATCACCATCACCGGCCCGGGACGGTGCACGGCATGAGGATCAAGCCCGTACGGGAACGCAACCCGGTCGCCGTCGGTGTCGTCGGACTGCTCGTCCTGGCCCTCATCGGCCTCGCCGCCTACCGGGCCGACTCGCTGCCCTTCATCGGCGGCGGAACCACCTACAGCGCGGACTTCACCGAATCGGCCGGTCTCACCGACGGCGACGAGGTACGGATCGCCGGGGTGAAGACCGGCGAGGTCACCGGCGTCTCGCTCGACGGCGACAAGGTCAGGGTCGACTTCACGGTGAAGGACGCCTGGATCGGCGACTCCTCCACCGTCCACATCGCCATCAAGACACTGCTCGGCGAGAAATACCTCGCGGTCGACCCGCTGGGCGACGCCCCGCAGGACCCCGGCTCCCGCATCCCCGCCCGCCGCACCACCTCACCGTACGACGTCACCCAGGCGTTCAACGGGCTCGGCGAGACCATCGGCGACATCGACACCGCACAGCTAGCCGAGAGCTTCAAGACGATCGCCGACACCTTCAAGGACTCGCCCCCCGACGTACGCAGCGCCGCCGACGGACTCTCCGCACTGTCCAGGACCGTCTCCGAACGCGACGCCCAGCTCGCCACCCTCCTCAAGGGCAGCAAACAGCTCACCAAGACCCTCGCGGGCAAGAAGAGCAGCTTCGAAACGATCCTGCGGGACGGCGACCTGCTGCTGTCCGAGATCCAGGCACGCCGCGACTCCATCCATCTGCTGCTCACCGGCACCCGCGACCTCGGCACCCGGCTCACCGCTCTCGTCGCCGACAACAACACCCAGCTCAAGCCGACCCTGGACTCGCTGGGCCGGGTCACCGCCGTACTCGTGAAGAACCGCAAGAGCCTCGACAAGGTGCTGAAGCTCGCCGGTCCGTACAACCGGCTCGTCGGCAACACGCTCGGCAGCGGGCGCTGGTTCGACACCTACGTCTGCGGGGTCGTCCCGAAGAACTATCTGCCCGCCGGCACACCCCCGACGACCGGGTGCATGCCCCCGAAGCAAGGCGGCCGCTGATATGAGACTCACACGCGTCATCGGCATCGGCGCCGGACTCGCCGTCGTCGCCGTCGCCGCCGCCTCCGGGGTGATGGCCCTGGACGAGGAGGGGAAGACCACCGTCACCGCCTACTTCGACCAGGCCACCGGGGTGTACCCCGGATCCGACCTGCGGATCCTCGGCGTCAGGGCCGGAACGGTCCAGTCCGTACGGCCCAGGGGCGAGGAAGTCGAGGTCACCCTGCGCCTCGACAAGGGCATCAAGGTCCCCGCGACAGCACACGCGGTCGTCGTCGCCCCCAGCCTCGTCGCCGACCGGTACGTACAGCTCGCCCCCGCCTACACCGGCGGACCCCGGCTAAAGGACAAGGCCGTCCTCCCGGCCGCCCGTAACGCCACCCCCGTAGAGGTCGATCAGTTGTACGCGTCCATTACGGAGCTCTCCAAGGCCCTCGGCCCCGACGGCGCCAATGCCGACGGGGCGCTCACCGCGCTCCTGGACACCGGGGCGAAGAACCTCGACGGCAACGGACAGGCCATCGGGGAGTCCGTCGAGCAGTTCGGCAAGGCCACCAAAACCCTCGACAGCAGCAACAAGAACCTCTTCGACACGCTGTCCTACCTCCAGTCCTTCACCACCATGCTGAAGGACAACGACGGCAATGTCCGCGCCGCCGAGCAGCAGTTGAACTCCGTCACCGGGTTCCTCGCCGACGACAAGGAGAACCTCAGCGCCGCGCTGAAGGAACTGGGCACCGCCCTCAGCCAGGTCAAGGGCTTCATCCAGAAGAACCGCGGCGCCCTCAAGACGAACGTGGACGCCCTGGTGCCGGTCACCCAGACCCTGATGGACCAGCGGGCCTCGCTCGCCGAATCGCTCGACACGCTGCCGCTTGCCGCGGGCAACCTGGTCAACGCCTACGACCCGGCGAACCGCACGCTCAACGGCCGCACCAACCTCAACGAGATTTCCATGGGCGGCCCGCTCGTCACACCCGGACGGAGGACGGACGCGGCGACGCTCGCCGGGCTCTCGCCGGTCGGCGCGGCACGGCAGAAGGCGCTCCCCGTACTGCCCCTGCCCCCGGTCGGCACCGTCTACGGAACGCCGGAGAACGGGGCGAACCGATGAGCCGTATCCGTATCCCCGTCCGCAGACCCGGCGCCCGGGCCACCGGCCTCGCCGCCCTGCTGGCCGCCGGTGTCGCCGTCGCACTGGCCGCCACCACGCTCCATCTGCCCGCCTTCACCGGCATCGGGCAACTGCCGCTGCCCGGCGGCGCCGCACTCGGCGACCACCCCTACGAGATCACCGCCGAATTCGGGGACGTACTCAGCCTGGCACCCCAGTCCTCGGTCAAGGTCAACGATGTCGCCGTCGGGCGCGTCACCAAGATCTCGCTCACTCCCGGCAGTTGGACGGCCCAGGTCACCATGCGGATCAACGGCAGCATCGACCTGCCCGCCAACGCCTACGCCCATCTGGAGCAGTCCAGCCTCCTCGGCGAGAAGTACATCCAGCTCTCGCGGCCCGCCGCCGGAACCGCCCGGGGCTCGCTCGCCGACGGCGACCGGATCCCGCTCGCCCGGACCAACCGGAACCCCGAGGTCGAAGAGGTCTTCGGGGCCCTGTCGATGCTCCTCAACGGCGGCGGCGTCAACCAGCTCAAAATGATCACCACCGAGCTCAACAAGGCGCTGACCGGCCGGGAACCCCAGGTCCGCTCGATGCTGGAACGCGTCGACACCCTCGTCACCGACCTGGACGGTCACAAGGAGGACATCACCCGGGCACTCGACGGTGTCAACCGGCTCGCCGCCACCCTCGCCACCCGCAAACAGGACGTCGGCACAGTCCTCACCGGACTCAGCCCCGGGCTCAAGGTCCTGGAGAAGCAGCGCGGTTCGCTCCTCACCATGCTGCGTTCGCTCGACAGCCTGTCCACCGTCGCCGTCGATACGATCAACAAGAGCAAGGCCGACATGATCGCCGACCTCAAGGCCCTCGCGCCCAGCCTCCAGGCGCTCGCCGACTCCGGCAACGCCCTGCCCGACTCGCTCCAGGTGCTGGTCACCTACCCGTTCACCGACGAGGTGCTGCGCGGAGTCAAGGGCGACTACCTCAACGTCTATCTGGATGTGACGGCCATGCCCGGCACCCGGATCATCCCCGCCCTGACCCCCGGCGACCCGGTCCCGCCCAGGCCGTTCAGCGGTACGGACACGGGGACCGCGCTTCCGCTGCCCCTTCCGTCCGTCGCGGGCACGGCGCCGCGGATCGCGCCGCAGACTCCGCAGGGGGGCAGCCAGTGATCACTCCAGCGATCTGGGTCAAGAACATAGCCTTCCTCGTCGTCGCCGTGCTCGCCCTCGGTTTCCTCGGGGTGCGGTACGCCGACCTCGGCCACTACGCCGGGCTGCGCGACTACTACACGGTCAGGGTCCAACTCCCGCGGACCGGCGGCCTGTACACCCACTCCAACGTCACCTACCGGGGGGTGTCAGTCGGCCGCGTCGGACCCATCGCACTCACCGACGACGGCGTCGAAGCCGAACTGCGCATCGACAACGACGCACCGCCCATCCCCGACAGTCTGCGGGCCGTCGTCGCCAGCCTCTCCGCGGTCGGCGAGCAGTACGTGGACCTGCGGCCGACCCGCGGGGACGGGCCCTTCCTGCAGGACGGCTCGGTCATCGACCAGGCCGACACCACCGTCCCGGCCCCCGTCACCGACGTACTCACCAGCGTCAACGACCT
>DATCWZ010000472.1:0-5212 GCA_036566065.1 Streptomyces sp.
GGGACTCACACGGGGCGGTGTGCGATCCGTCCCCGTCAGTCCCCGCCGTACCCCGCCCTTGACCCTGCCGTGTGGCACGTATGTGGCACTGGACCGCGTGGACCTCGGTCAGGTCGGCGTGCGGCACTGTCAGCTTGGGAACTCGGCCGGCGCTCCTCGCGGTCGTCGGTTTCCCGCGTATGGCAGGCCTCACGATTGACCGTGGCATCCCTTCGCTGACTGCGCCTAATGGCCCGTTAATGGCCCGGCGCGGCGGCCCCGTACCGTGACGATGCTGTAGACGCACAGGACGTCCGCGGCGCGCCCTTATGAAGTCGAGCCTTCCGGCTTCTGGGCGGACATGAGGAGGTCGTGAAGGAGCTCGACCGCCAGTGTGTGCCGCATCCTTTGAGCGAGATCAAGAGGCGTTAGGCCGTCGCGTGTATGCGCATGAGGATCGGCACCTCGGGAGAGCAGCAGAGCGGTGATGCCGACAGTCAGCGGCTCACCCGTCTGGGTTGCGCCATCGGCCTCGATGTCGATCGCGTGATGAAGCAGCGTGAAGCCGTCCTCGCCCGGATCTTGGATGTCTGCGCCACTGTCCAGGAGGCGGCGGAGTGCTTCGAGGTCCTCATGCTCTACTGCGAGGTGGGCTGGTGTGGGTGTCCAAACCATGGGTAGACGCTACGGGGATCCTGTCTCTTGGTGTCGATTCGGTCAGAGGTGTCCGAGGGCAAGCCGGCGCAGAGCGGCGGCGCGGCAGCGATCGCCCCGACCACGTTGACGAGTGAGTGGTTCGGCGATCGTCACGGCTTGGTGCACGTCGTCGGCTGCTGCTTATCCGGTCGTGTGATCAGGCGGGCTCGTCGGATAGCGCCGGACGCTGGGGCGGCGCGGTCGAGCACGGCCGTCAGGCCGCGCGCAGTGCCGCGATCGCCTGGGCGGTACGGCGCTGGCGCCGGCGGAGCCGGCGCCCTTGATCTACTACGGGCCAATTCGGCAGTGCACAGTGGATCCGTGGCGTCATCCGCCGAGCGCTGCGTCCTGCTCGGCCTGGGCACGTTGGACCAGAGCGGCGACCTGGTCGATGAGTGTCGCCGTGGCGGCGATGGTCGCAGTCGAGTCGAGCGTGTGGTCGGTGCCGTCGATGTCGACCACGGATGCTCCGGCTTCGCGGGCGATGATGACGCCGGCCGCGGTGTCCCAAGGCTTGTTGGAAAGGGCGATCGTGGCGTCGAGCTTGCCTTCGGCCAGCCAGGCCAGGTCGATGGCCGCGGAACCAAGCATCCGGACTCGTTGGGTGCGCGCGGCGAGCTGCGCGGTGATGGCCAGCCGGGCGCGGTTACGTTGGTGGGCGTTATCGCCGGTCGCGTAGTCGCCGATGGCGACGATGGCTTGGTCGAGGTCCTTGGTGTCGCTGCTCCTGATTGGCTGGCCGTCGCGGAGCGCGCCGTGGTCTCGGGCGGCCGAGTATCGGGTGCGGAGGAATGGGACGTCGATGACGCCGAGGACCGGCCGGCGTCGGTGAACCAGGCCCAGGGAGACCGCGCATAGCGGAATGTCGTGGACGAGGTTGGCGGTCCCGTCGACGGGATCCAGAACCCACGTCAGTTCGCTTGGTGTTCCGGCGTGGCCTTCCTCCTCGCCGAGGAACCCGAACGCCGGTGTCCTCTCTCCGAGGTAGGTGCGCACAGCCTGCTCCACGGCGAAATCAATCTCGGTCACCATGTCGCGGTCGCCTTTGGCGGTCACTGCTCCGGTGATGTGTGTTCGAACGATCTCGGCCGCGATATCGACGGCGCTGTGGGCGATGGGGAGGAGCGAGTCCAGGTCCACCGTCATCGCGGCGTACTCCGTTCCCACAGCGAGGCGAAGACCTGCTCGAATACCGAAAACAGCCCTCCAGTCGGGACCAGGTCCCGGCACAGCACGAGCGTCGGACTGTCCACGCCTCGGGCGTCGGGTAGGTACGGCTGCACGACACACGTGTCGTCCGCGATGGTGATGTTGAACCTGACCGTTTCGTCGTACACCGCGATCTTGAGCCGGTCGCGTGCTTCGTCAGACAACCTGTCGCGGACCCGCTGAGTGAGGATCTGGATGTTCAGCGCCGTCAGGGTGGCGAGCTGCCCTTCTGGATAGCCCTCCTCGTGCTCGCGGGTCTTCATCGCGGTGCTCTCGGGGTCCAGGAAGAGGCAGCGGATCGTCGTCCCGCCCTCGATGAGTGCCCGCATGCCGTTGTCCGGGTAGTGCTGGCACAGCATGTTCAATGACAGTCCGGCTGCCCGGATGTCCCTTGCCCCGTCGAACAGGGCGTGCGGTGGCATCTCGGATGCGAACTCCGACCGGCTTGTGAAGACGGCAGACAGGTCGGCGAGGGGACCCCGGCCTGCCGGGGAGGCATTCGCGGTCAGGTCGGGATTCAGCCGGAGTTGGCTGTTGCCGGTTGGCCCGGTCAACAGGTCCTCGGGACAGGGAGCGAACAGGTCCGTCGCGGTCCACTCGGGGAACATGTGCTCCAGCACGCGGCAGTGATCGGAGTACGGGAGCCCGACGAGCTGGCCGGCAAGCCAGCGGTGGAACTGACCCCGGCTCGGCCATGTCCCGACGAGCGTTCGATCTACCCGGGCGGCGGCTTTGTCGTACTGTGCGCAGAAGGTGATGTACTTGTTCCAGTGCTTCTGCTGCACCAGAACCCGGAACAGGCTGGGTGTGGTGGGCACGGATGCTGCCTCCCGCGCGGGTGCGACTCGGGTAGGCCAAGACTAGACGCGACAACGACGAGACAGTCACGCGACAACGCGGCCCGGGATGCGACAGATCCGAGGAAGACGGGACGGCGGCGCCAGTCAGAAGTGACGCTCCGTCACCGATGCTCGGGACATGGCTGGTTGTGCTGGGGTCTCGCGATGCTGTGGCTCTTGTGGCGGGCGGGGGTGGAAGTACGTGTCGTCCCGGCTTGCGCTGTTGGGGCGCGCTCTCTCGGAGGAGCGGGTGACGGTGGTGCCGAGGCGGATGTGTCCGGATTGTCGTGGCGGGGGAATGTCGACGTCCTGATCAGTCAGGCTCTAGGATCTTGACAACCTGTGTTGTCGAGCCTGTCTGGTGGAGTCATGGCGTTCGAGGTGGAGCCCCCGAAGTACGCCCGTGTGGTGCGTGCCCTGCAAGAGCGGATAGAGGAGGGGGCATATCCGCCGGGTGAGGCTCTGCCGAGTGAGGCTCAGTTGGTGGGGGAGTTCCGGGTGTCGCGGCCGACGGTTGTGCGGGCGTTGAACATCCTGCGCCTTGAGGGGTGGATCGATTCACAGCAGGGCAAAGGGCACTTCGTGCGGGGCAAGCCCGCAGCGGCCGGTCGGCGTCCGCCTGAGCATGTCGATGTGGTGTTGGACCTGAACGAGTCGGCCGAGGTGGAGATGGTCGGGGTGGGCCCGGTGCTTGTTTCAGGCCGGTTGGCCTCGGCGATGGGGCTGGCGGAGGGCACTCCGGTGATCGCGCGGCGCCGGGTGACAGTGGCCGAGGGCGATCCGGTGGACCTGGTCTCGGCGTACTTCCCGGTCGATCTCACCGCCGGGACGGTCCTGGGTAAGCCTGAGCCTATCGTGGGAGGCCTGCGCCGGTACATCGAGACGGCCAAAGGTGTGCGGTTCGATCACGTGATCGAGCGGACCGCCGCCCGGCTGGCTCGGCCCGATGAAACCACCGTGCTCGGGATCTCCGAGTCCGACCCGGTGCTCAGCCTGCTGATCACCGCGCACGACCCGACCGGCGCGGTACTGCTTGCCATGGATGTGGTGCTCCCAGGGGATCGGCACGAGCTGGAGGACAGCTACCCGATCACCTGACCGGGTGAACTGACGCCAGTCAGCTTGATTTATCAAGCCATCAATACTTAGCCTCTTGGTAAGTCAAGCAGTCGTCAGGTTGACGGTCGACGGAGGTTGGTCAATGGCTATCAAGGGTGCGATTCCGGTCGCGTTCGCGGATGTGTTCCCGGCGGGGGCGTTCGTGCTGGACGTCCAGGCAGTGCGGGACTACGACGCGAGTAAGGCCGGGACCCCGGTCCAGGCGCGGGACAAGGAGTCCGGCCAGCCGGTATGGGCGGTCGATGTGATCGACGCCGATCCGGAGGCCCGGCAGAAGTCGGTGAAGGTCAAGATCTCCGCGCCGGTGTGTCCGGTGCTGCCGCCGGAGGCGGGTGGGTTGCCGTTTCGCCCGGTGGAGTTCGACGGACTGTCCGTCCGCGCGTACGTGGATGGCAACGGGCGGGTCGCCTACTCGTTCCGCGCGTCGGGGATGCGGGCGCCTGCTGGTGCGGTCAGGCCCGGCAAGCAGGCGGCCTAACAAGCTGGGACGCGGGGGCGGGCCTGGAGTCTGTGGCGGACGTACCGCCCGCCCTCGCGCCCTTCCAACACCACTCCTGGAAAGGGGGTCTTGGCATGTCCAAGGGTAGTCGCGCCAGGGTCGCCGTGCCGGCGGGCCGGTTGGGGACCGGTCGGATCGGGGGCCGGTGATGTTGGGCGCTCGCGGGAAGTCCGATCCGCAGCGGGTGCAGATCGTCCGAGATGACCGTCCGCTGTGGTGGGTCGCCTTCCTCGGTCTGCTGCGAATGCTCGGCTGGGTGCTGCGTTCGGCCGCGAGACACCCGGCTGTAACGGCCATGGTGGTGGTCGCGATGTGGGCACGGGTTGCCTTGGGCTCCGTGGGGACCGAGGTGTTCGGTCTGGCCGTGGTCGGTCTGCTCGCCGCTGCGGCGGGGCTGTGGTGGTGGCGGTGGCCGGCTTCGTTTCGGACAAGGGTCCGGCTTCCTCTGCTGGCCCGGTGGCGGTGGCTGACCGTGTACCAACGGAGTTGGTCGCGGGTGATGGCCGGGTGTGGGCTGACGGTGGTCCGGGCCGGTGAGGTGCACGTGCCGCAGGTCATTCGACTCACCTCGACCGGGTGGCGTGACCGACTGCTGGTTGCGACGCTTCCCGGCCAGCACCTCGACACGTGGGCAAAGGCCGGCCCCGCGTTGGCACATGCATTTGGAGCGCGTAGCTGCCGGGTTCGGTCGGTGGACCCGCCTCGGCCTCGGCGTGGGCGGGTGACACGAGGTGTGCCGCGGGTGTGGGTGGAGTTCACCACCCACGATGACCCACTGGCCACCACTGTTGCCGCGTTGCCGGTGCCTGACCCGGCGGATCTGTTCGCGGTGCCGGTGGGGAGGCGTGAGGACGGGTCGCCGTGGCTACTG
>DATCWZ010000291.1:0-4835 GCA_036566065.1 Streptomyces sp.
ACACCGAGCCCGCCGATGAGCACGGCGGGGTCCGGCCGGTCCGCGGGCAGCGCGGCGAGTGCCGCGTCGACCAGCAGACGCTCGGAGCGCCCGTCGGAGGTGTCCATCAGGAAGCAGCCGTTGGCGATGATCTCGAAGTCGTCGCCCCGTGCGCGCAGGACGACCTCTCCGTACGGTCCTTCGCGCCGGTCGAGGGTGACCGGGGCGTGCCGTGCCGGGCCGGGGATTCCGGTCAGGCCGGACGGGGCGGATCTGTGGGTCGCGGGCATCGTGCTCTCCGGTAGGTGTCGGACACTGCTGCCGCCATCCTGGCCCCTCGGCGTTGCGCGTGAAAGGCGGGCGTCCGGTCACCCCGGCACAGTGATCGCTGAGAGCGAACGTCTGGTCGGGAACATTCGGCGGCTTAGGGGCATTGAGTCGGCATAGCTCAACTTGCTTGCCGAAGGGGAGATCATGACTGCTGAGCCCAACGCGTCCGACACGTTCACGCCGATCGACCTGCCCGTGCTGCCGCTCGACGACGAGGTGGTGCTGCCGGGGATGGTGGTGCCGCTGGAGCTGTCGGACTCCGAGGTGCGCGCCGCCGTCGAGGCCGCGCAGGCCGTCGCACGGTCCGGCGGGGGCAAGCCCGAGGTGCTGCTCGTGCCGCGTATTGACGGGAACTACGCCGGAACCGGTGTCCTGGGGACCGTCGAGCAGGTCGGGCGGCTCTCGGACGGGGACCCGGGCGCCCTCATCCGCGCCCGTGACCGGGTGAGGATCGGGGCAGGGACCAGTGGGCCGGGACAGGCGCTCTGGGTGGAGGGCACCCGGGTGGACGTAAAGGTGCCCGATCCTCTGCCGGGTTCCGCGGCCGAGCTGGTCAGGGAATACAAGGCGCTGGCCACGAGCTGGCTGAAGAAGCGCGGTGCCTGGCAGGTCGTGGACCGGGTGCAGCAGATCGACGACATCTCCGCGCTCGCCGACAATTCCGGGTACTCGCCCTTCCTGACCACCGCCCAGAAGGTGCGGCTGCTGGAGACCGACGACGCGGTCGCCCGGCTGAAGCTCGCCATCCAGTGGCTCGGTGAGCATCTCGCCGAACAGGATGTCGCCGAGTCCATCGCCAAGGACGTCCAGGAGGGCGTCGACAAGCAGCAGCGCGAGTTCCTGCTGCGGCGCCAGCTGGAGGCCGTACGCAAGGAACTCGCCGAGATCAACGGCGAATCCGGTGCCGGTGACGAGTCCGACGACTACCGGGCACGTGTCGAGGCCGCCGGTCTTCCGGAAAACGTCCGCGAGGCCGCGCTCAAGGAGGTCGCCAAGCTGGAACGCGCCTCCGACCAGAGCCCCGAGGGCTCCTGGATCCGCACCTGGCTGGACACCGTCCTGGAACTGCCGTGGACCGAGCGGACCGAGGACGCGTACGACATCCCCGGCGCCCGGCGCATCCTCGACGCCGAACACGCCGGCCTGGAGGACGTGAAGGACCGGATCACCGAATACCTCGCCGTGCGCAAGCGGCGCGCCGAGCGCGGTCTCGGCGTGGTCGGCGGACGCCGGGGCGGCGCGGTGCTGGCCCTGGTCGGGCCCCCCGGGGTGGGCAAGACATCGCTCGGCGAGTCCGTCGCGCACGCCATGGGGCGCACGTTCGTCCGGGTCGCGCTCGGCGGGGTCCGGGACGAGGCGGAGATCCGGGGCCACCGGCGTACGTACGTCGGCGCGCTCCCGGGACGCATCGTCCGGGCCATCAAGGAGGCCGGGTCGATGAACCCCGTCGTCCTGCTCGACGAGATCGACAAGGTCGGGTCCGACTTCCGCGGCGACCCGGCGGCGGCCCTCCTCGAAGTCCTCGACCCGGCGCAGAACCACACCTTCCGCGACCACTACCTGGAGGTCGAGCTCGACCTCAGCGACGTGGTGTTCCTGGCGACCGCCAATGTGCTCGAAGCGATCCCGGGGGCCCTGCTCGACCGCATGGAGCTGGTCACGCTCGACGGCTACACCGAGGACGAGAAGGTCGTCATCGCCAGGGACCACCTGTTCCCCCGGCAGCTCGAGCGGGCCGGTCTGCGGCCGGGCGAGGTGGAACTCGACGAGTCGGCGCTGCGCAGACTGGCCGGAGAGTACACCCGGGAAGCCGGTGTACGGAACCTGGAGCGGGCCATCGCCAGACTGCTCCGCAAGATCGCGGCCCAGCAGGAACTCGGCGAGCGGGAACTGCCGTTCACCGTGACCGACGGCGAGCTGCGCGGCCTGATCGGACGCCCGCACCATGTGCCCGAGTCCGCCCAGGACCCCGCCGAGCGCCGTACCGCGGTGCCGGGCGTGGCCACCGGGCTCGCGGTCACCGGAGCGGGCGGGGACGTGCTGTTCGTCGAGGCGTCGCTGGCCGACCCCGAGACCGGGGCGTCCGGACTGACCCTCACCGGCCAGCTCGGTGACGTGATGAAGGAGTCCGCCCAGATCGCGCTGAGCTTCCTGCGCTCGCACGGCGCGGAACTGGAACTGCCGGTCGCGGACCTCAAGGACCGGGGCGCGCACATCCACTTCCCGGCGGGCGCGGTCCCCAAGGACGGCCCGAGCGCCGGGATCACCATGACGACGGCACTGGCCTCGCTGCTGTCCGGGCGGCTGGTCCGCACGGATGTCGCGATGACCGGTGAGGTGTCGCTCACCGGACGGGTCCTGCCGATCGGCGGTCTGAAGCAGAAGCTGCTGGCCGCGCACCGGGCCGGTATCACCACCGTGGTCATTCCCAAGCGAAATGAACCCGACCTGGACGACGTCCCGGCCGAAATCCTTGAGACCCTGGAGGTGCACCCGGTGACCGATGTACGCCAGGTGCTGGAGATCGCCCTCGCCCCGGCCTCGGCCGGCGCCGAGGAGAGGGTCCCGGCCGCTGCGTAGGTGCCACGCGGTGACGGGCGCGGCACCACGGACACGGCCGGTACGGACGGCCCGCACCTCCCCGCGCGGGAGGGCGGGCCGTTCCGCGTGCGGGTTCAGCCGTTCGCCAGCGCCTGTACGCGGTCGAGGGCGCCGTTGAAGTGGTCGTGATCGCCGACCGTGGGTCCGGACGAGGTGTACTGCCACATCGTGTAGAAGCCCCACCCGGCCGGGAGTTCGCCGACGGTGGTGTCGTAGCGGGCCACCCACAGCGGGTTGGTGGTGCCGAAGCCCGCGTTGTTGCCGGTACAGGTCGTCCACCAGCTCGTCGCCGTGTAGATCACCGCATCGCGTCCGGTGCGGGCCTTGTACGTGTTCACGAAGTCCCGGATCCAGGAGACCATCCCGGCCTGCGTCTTCCCGTAGCACTGCGCGCCGTACGGATTCCACTCGATGTCGAGCACCCCGGGCAGCGTCCTGCCGTCCCCGGACCAGCCGCCGCCGTTGTCCACGAAGTAGTTGGCCTGGGTGGCGCCGCTGGTGGTGTCGGGGGTGGCGAAGTGGTACGCGCCGCGGATCATTCCGACGTTGTACGAGCCGTTGTACTGCTGGGCGAAGTACGGGTTCTTGTAGTACGTCCCCTCGGTGGCCTTGGTGTAGGCCCACCTGACGCCGCTGTTCCACAGGGTCGACCAGGCGACGTTGCCCTGGTGGCTGCTGACGTCGACGCCCTCGGTCTGGACGGCGAGCGTGCCGCCGGGGAGTCCGCCCTGGCCGTCATGGGCGATGACGCCCTGGCCCATGCGGGCGGTGCCGCGCGCGGGGTGGCCGGCGGCGCCGGCCTGGGCGGGCACGGTGATCAGGAGACAGAGTGCTGCGAGGAAGGTACCCACCGCGGCGAGTCGCGAGCGGCGGGTCGTTCGGGATGCGGATCTGAGCACGGGCATGTGGGGTGGCCTCCGAGATCTCGGTGGGGGGAGCTGCTGAGGAGCTGCTGGCCCAGGAGCGTGGGGACGCTCCTGCCGTGCTGGTGCTGGACGCGAGCGGGCATCATGGTGTGGACATGTCACCTGCTCGGTCAAGAAGCTACGCACGTAGACCCGTACGGCGGAAGGGGGGCCGGACGCCGCCGTTGGTCTACGCCTGCGAAATACTGGCCCAACTGCGGCGATGGCCCGCGGTGAAAGAAACTTTCATCGGCAGGAAAGCGTACGAGGGGTGCTGACGTGCACGGGAGCGAAAGCGGGAGCGGACCCGGTGCGACCGCCGGGAGTGGTGTGGACCACGAGTTCCTCGCGCTGGAACGCGAGTTGGCCGTTTTCCTGCGCCGGGCGCGAGCCAGTTCCGGCGAGATGGCCCGCGAGGTCCATCCGGATCTGGAGGCCGCGGCCTATGGACTTCTCGTACGACTGGAGTCGGCCGGGCAGCAGCGGGCCACCGAACTCGCCGCCTACTTCGGCGTCGGCAAGGCGACCATGAGCCGCCAGTTGCGCGCCCTGGAGGCGCTCGGCCTGGTGACGCGCGAGCCCGATCCGGCGGACGGCAGAGCCTGGCTCGTGCACCTCACCGACGAGGGACTGGCCCGCTTCCGCAGCGTCCGCGACGCCCGGCGCTGCCGCTATGTCCGCAAGCTCTCCGGCTGGGACCGGGCCGAGGTGGCCGAACTCGCCCGGCTGCTGCACCACTTGAACGAACGCGCCGAGGAATGAGACAAGCGGTGCCGGACACCCGCTGATCACAGTTCCGCGAAGAGCGCCGTCGCGTCGTCATGTGTCTTGCCCCGGCCCAGGCGTACGCGGTCCGTATCGGCGTTCTCCAGGGCCCGTACGCGGTCGATCAGCCCCTGGGGCCCCGCCTTGCGCAGGAGTTCCAGCAGGGCCGTCCAGTCCCCTTCCCGGAACATCTCCGTCCAGCGGCTCGCCCCGTCGGTGAGCAGCGCCAGCGCCCGGACCCCGGCGAGCGGCAGC
>DATCWZ010000365.1:0-2809 GCA_036566065.1 Streptomyces sp.
ACCAGGTATATACGCCGCAGCGCCCCCTGTCAGGCCGCCTTCATCCCCAGCTCCCGGGCGATCAGCATGCGCTGCACCTCGCTCGTGCCCTCGCCGATCTCCAGGATCTTCGCGTCGCGCCACATCCTGGCCACCGGGTACTCGTTCATGAAGCCGTAACCGCCGTGGATCTGCGTCGCGTCACGGGCGTTGTCCACCGCAACGGTCGACGAGTACAGCTTGGCGATCGCCGCCTCCTTCTTGAACGGCTCCCCGGCCACCAGCCGCGACGCCGCGTCGCGCCAGCCGATCCGGGCCATGTGTGCCCGCATCTCCATGTCCGCGATCTTGAACTGGATGGACTGTTTGGCACCGATCGGCCGGCCGAAGGCGTGGCGCTCCTGCGCGTACTTCACCGACTCGTCCACACACCCCTGCGCCAGGCCCGTCGCCAGCGCCGAGATGGCGATGCGGCCCTCGTCCAGGATGCGCAGGAACTGCGCGTAGCCGCGGCCCGCCTCGCCCAGCAGGTTCGCCGCCGGGACGCGGACATCGGCGAACGACAGCTCACGGGTGTCGGAGGCGTTCCAGCCGACCTTGGAGTACGGGGCGGCGACCGTGAAGCCCGGCGTGCCGGAGGGGACGATGATCGAGGAGATCAGCGGGGCGCCGTTCTCCTTGCGGCCCGTCACCGCCGTGACCGTGACCAGTTCCGTGATGTCCGTACCGGAGTTGGTGATGAAGCACTTGGAGCCGTTGATCACCCACTCGTTCGTGGCCTCGTCCAGCACGGCCGTCGTCCGGGTGCCGCCCGCGTCCGACCCGCCGTCCGGCTCGGTGAGCCCGAACGCGCCCAGCGCCTCGCCCGCGCAGAGCTTGGGCAGCCACTGCTCCTTCTGCTCCTGCGTACCGAACCGGAACACCGGCATGGCGCCCAGCGACACCCCGGCCTCCAGGGTGATCGCCACGGACGAGTCGACCCGGGCAAGCTCCTCCAGGGCGATGCCGAGGGCGAGATAGTCGCCGCCCATGCCGCCGTACTCCTCGGGGAACGGCAGTCCGAACAGGCCCATCCGTCCCATTTCCCGCACGATCTCGTACGGGAACTCATGGCGCTCGTAGAAGTCGCCGATCTTCGGGGCGACCACGTCATGGGCGAACGCCTCGACGGTGCGCCGCAGTTCCTCGTGCTCGGCGGTCAGCCGGTGGTCAAGGGACATGGGTGGATCACTCCTTGTGGGACTGTGTCGGTTGCACCGAGAGCGCTTTGACGGTGCGGGAAGGGCTCGGGCGGCCCATCTGTTCGGCGAGCCACACGCTCGTGGCGGTGAGCGCGCCGAGATCGACCCCGGTTTCGATACCGAGGCCGTTGAGCATCCACACGAGGTCCTCGGTGGCGAGATTTCCGGTCGCGCTCTTCGCGTACGGACAGCCGCCCAGGCCGCCCGCCGACGCGTCCACCGTGGTCACCCCGTGCTGGAGCGCCGCCAGGGTGTTGGCGAGCGCCTGGCCGTACGTGTCGTGGAAGTGGACGCCGATCGTCTCAGTGGCCATCCCGGTCTCGTTCAGCGCACGCAGCAGGGCGGTGACATGGCCGGGCGTGGCCACCCCGATCGTGTCGCCGAGGGACAGTTCGTCGCAGCCGAGCGCCATCAGCGCCCTGGCGACCCGGACGACCTGGGCGATGGGCACGGCACCCTCCCAGGGGTCGCCGAAGCACATCGACAGATAGCCGCGGACATGGACCCCTTCCGCCTTGGCGCGGGCGACGACCGGCTCGAACATGGCGAGCGACTCGTCGACGGTCCGGTTCAGATTGCGGGCGGCGAACGTCTCCGTGGCCGAACCGAACACGGCGATCTGCCGGGCGCCGAGCGCCAGCGCCCGGTCCAGACCGCGTTCGTTCGGTACGAGGACGGGGAGCGCCACATCGCCCACGTCGGCGATCTCACCGAGCATCGGGAACAACTGTTCGGCGTCGGCGAGCTGGGGCACCCACTTCGGGTGCACGAAGCTGGTCGCCTCGATCGTGGACAGCCCGGCGACGGCGAGCCGGCGGATGAACTCCGCCTTCACCTCGGTCGGGACCACCGTCTTCTCGTTCTGCAGCCCGTCGCGGGCACCCACCTCGTGGATGCGCACCATGGCGGGCAGGCCCGGTGCGGGCACTGCCATGGGCAGCGGGGTGCCCGTTCCGGGAGCGGGAGTGCCGGTCATGCGTCCTCCTTCGGGGTCACCACGGCCAGGATCTGGTCCATGGCGACCGTGGCACCGGCGATGACGTCCAGCGTGGTGACGGTGCCGTCGTGCGGGGCGGAGATGACGTGTTCCATCTTCATCGCCTCGACGACCAGCAGGCTCTGCCCGGCCACCACCTCGTCGCCGACGGCGACCTTCACGACCGTCACCGTGCCGGGCATCGGCGCGGCGAGCGTGTCGGCCCCGGAGCGGCCCGCTCCGGTCAGCGACGCGTCGACCGGGTCGTAATCCTGTACGTGCCAGGTGTCGGCGTCCCGGCCGAGCCAGACGCCCTCCGGGGAGGCGGCGCGGGCGAACGTGTGGGTGAGGCCGTCGAGTTCGATCGTGAGCCCGTGCTCGTCGATCTCGACCAGCCGGGCCGTGCTGCTGCCGACGCTGCTCTCCGGCGCGGCGGCGTCCGCGACCGGCGGCTGTGCGTCGTCGTCCGCGGGGACCTGGCTGATCATCAGCTCGCAGTGCACGGCACCCGGCCGCAGCGCGACCCGCACCGGGTCCTGCCCCGGCAGCCGGAAGTGGCGGACGGTCAGCGCCGGGGTGCCGCCGAGGCGCCAGGCGCTGGGCGCGGAGAACG
>DATCWZ010000171.1:0-10806 GCA_036566065.1 Streptomyces sp.
GGCGAAGGAGAAGCTGGCCGACGACCCCGAGGCCGCGGCCCGCATGGTCGAGGAGGCCCACGGCGAGGTCAAGGTCGCCCTCCAGGAACTCCGCGACCTGGCCCGCGGCATCCACCCCGCCGTCCTCACCGACCGCGGCCTGGACGCCGCCCTGTCCGCCATCGCCTCCCGCTGCACCGTCCCCGTCACCGTCGACGTGGACCTGGCGTCCCGCCCGGCGCAGGCCATCGAGGGCATCGCGTACTTCACGGTGTCGGAGCTCCTCCAGAACGTCAGCAAGCACGCCCGGGCGACCCGAGCGTCGGTCGATGTGTGGCGGGCGGCGGACCGGCTGATGCTCCAGGTCACCGACAACGGCCGGGGCGGCGCCGGGCTGTCGGGCGGCAGCGGGCTCGCCGGTCTCACCGAGCGGCTGGACTCGGTGGACGGCATCCTCGTCGTCGACTCCCCGCCCGGCGGCCCGACGACGGTCACCGCCGAGCTGCCCTGGCGGGGCTGAGCCCCCCGGAAAGCCGCCGATGCTGGGATGCTGGGTCCCGGACAGCCGGTGAACAGGGTGAGCAAGGGTGAGCCATGGGGGGACACAGCATCGTGGAGGACAGAGTGCGGGTCGTCATCGCGGAGGATTCGGTACTGCTCCGGGCGGGTCTCACCCGGCTGCTGACCGATTTCGGGCATGACGTCGTCGCGGGGGTCGGGGACGCCGAGGCGCTGCTCAAGACCGTGGACGATCTCGCCGCGCTGGACACGCTGCCCGACGTGGTGGTCGCCGATGTGCGGATGCCGCCGACCCACACCGATGAGGGCGTACGCGCCGCGGTGCGGCTGCGCAAGGAGTACCCGGAGGTCGGGGTGCTGGTGCTCTCGCAGTACGTCGAGGAGCGGTACGCCACCGAACTGCTGGCCGGCAACACCCGCGGGGTGGGCTACCTGCTGAAGGACCGGGTCGCGGAGGTCAGGGAGTTCGTGGACGCCGTGGTGCGGGTGGCCAAGGGCGGCACCGCGCTGGACCCGGAAGTGGTGGCGCAGCTCCTGGGGCGGAGCCGTAAGCAGGATGTGCTGGCGGGTCTGACGCCGCGCGAGCGGGAGGTGCTGAGCCTGATGGCGGAGGGGCGGACCAACTCGGCGGTGGCCAGGCAGCTCGTGGTCAGTGACGGGGCGGTCGAGAAGCACGTCAGCAACATCTTCCAGAAGCTGGGCCTGTCACCCAGTGACGGAGATCACAGGCGCGTCCTCGCGGTCCTCACCTATCTGAACTCCTGACGAAAAGACGACTTGACGGTTTGACACCTCGTCAGGCATAGCGGCGACTGCCGAGGTCACGCACGAAAGAATGAGTCCCGGCGTGTTTCGACCAGCTGCCGGGGGGTCTGAGGAACATGGCAAACCAGGAGAAATTCGCGTCTCAAAACGGCGTCCAGCATATGATCGGTCCAGGGTAGGCGACCCTTACCGACGTAAGGTGGGCCCCGGACCGCCGGCGGGCCGGCCGGTCCTTGAGCCGCCGCCCCGAGGGAGGTCCAGTTCAGTGACCAGCCAGGTCAGTAGCGCAGCCGGAAAGACCGATGAGGCCAATGACGGTGTCGTCGGGGAGAATCGAGACCCGCTGGCCGGCGGGGCGGACTCCGGTGAGAAAGAGGTCCGCCGACTGGACCGGGTGATCATCCGCTTCGCGGGTGACTCCGGTGACGGCATGCAGCTCACGGGCGACCGGTTCACCTCGGAGACGGCCACGTTCGGGAACGACCTGTCGACCCTGCCGAACTTCCCGGCCGAGATCAGGGCGCCCGCAGGCACCCTGCCGGGTGTGTCGTCCTTCCAGTTGCACTTCGCTGACCATGACATCCTCACCCCCGGCGACGCGCCGAATGTGCTGGTCGCGATGAACCCCGCCGCGCTGAAGGCGAACATCGGGGACGTTCCGCGCGGCGCAGACATCATCGTGAACACCGACGAGTTCACCAAGCGCCCGATGGCGAAGGTCGGCTACGAGACCTCTCCGCTGGAGGACGGCTCGCTCGAGGCGTACAACGTCCACCCGGTGCCGCTGACGACGCTGACGATCGAGGCGCTCAAGGAGTACGGGCTCTCCCGCAAGGAGGCCGAGCGGTCCAAGAACATGTTCGCGCTCGGGCTGCTGTCGTGGATGTACCACCGGCCGACGGAGAACACGGAGAAGTTCCTGCGGGCCAAGTTCGCCGGGAAGCCGGTGATCGCCGAGGCCAACGTGGCGGCGTTCCGCGCCGGCTGGAACTTCGGCGAGACCACCGAGGACTTCGCCGTCTCGTACGAGGTGGCTCCCGCGTCCCAGGCGTTCCCGACGGGGACGTACCGCAATATCTCCGGGAACCTGGCGCTGTCGTACGGACTGATCGCGGCGGGCCGGCAGGCGGACCTGCCGCTGTTCCTGGGCTCGTACCCGATCACCCCGGCGTCCGACATCCTGCACGAGCTGTCCAAGCACAAGAACTTCGGGGTGCGGACATTCCAGGCGGAGGACGAGATCGCGGGCATCGGCGCCGCGCTGGGCGCGTCGTTCGGCGGCTCGCTCGCGGTGACGACCACCTCGGGGCCCGGTGTGGCGCTGAAGTCGGAGACGATCGGTCTCGCGGTGTCGCTCGAACTGCCGCTGGTGATCATCGACATCCAGCGCGGCGGCCCCTCCACCGGCCTGCCCACCAAGACGGAGCAGGCCGATCTGCTGCAGGCCATGTACGGGCGCAACGGCGAGGCCCCGGTGCCGATCATCGCCCCGCGCACCCCGGCCGACTGCTTCGACGCCGCGCTGGACGCGGCCCGGATCGCGCTGACGTACCGCACCCCGGTGTTCCTGCTGTCCGACGGATATCTGGCCAACGGCAGCGAGCCGTGGCGCATCCCCGAGCTGGACAGCCTGCCGGACCTGCGGGTCCAGTTCGCGGGCAGCACCAACCACGAGCTGGCCGACGGCACCGAGGTCTTCTGGCCGTACAAGCGTGATCCGGAGACCCTGGCCCGGCCATGGGCGGTGCCGGGCACCCCCGGCCTCGAACACCGTATCGGCGGAATCGAGAAGCAGGACGGCACGGGGAACATCTCGTACGACCCCGCCAACCACGACTTCATGGTCCGCACCCGCCAGGCCAAGGTCGACGGCATCAAGGTCCCCGATCTGGAGGTCGACGACCCGTCGGGGGCCGGAACCCTCGTCCTGGGCTGGGGATCTACGTACGGCCCGATCACCGCGGCCGTCCGCAGGCTGCGCGCGGCCGGCGAACCCATCGCGCAGGCCCATCTGCGCCACCTCAACCCCTTCCCGGGGAATCTCGGCGAGGTGCTGAAGCGTTACGACAAGGTCGTCGTCCCGGAGATGAACCTGGGTCAGCTCGCCACTCTGATCCGCGCCAAATATCTGGTGGATGCCAGGAGTTACAACCAGGTGAACGGAATGCCGTTCAAGGCCGAGCAGCTTGCCACAGCCCTCAAGGAGGCCATCGATGCCTGACACCAACGAGCTCCTGCAACTGGTGCCCAAGGCCGAGGGCAAACAGTCGATGAAGGACTACAAGTCCGATCAGGAAGTGCGCTGGTGCCCCGGTTGCGGTGACTACGCGGTGCTCGCCGCCGTGCAGGGATTCCTGCCCGAGCTCGGACTCGCCAGAGAGAACATCACCTTCATCTCCGGCATCGGCTGCTCCTCCCGTTTCCCGTACTACATGAATACGTACGGGATGCACTCCATCCACGGCCGCGCGCCCGCCATCGCGACCGGGCTGGCCACCTCGCGGCGCGATCTGTCCGTCTGGGTCGTAACCGGTGACGGCGACGCGCTGTCCATCGGCGGCAACCATCTGATCCACGCCCTGCGGCGCAACGTCAACCTCAAAATCCTGCTCTTCAACAACCGGATCTACGGCCTGACCAAGGGGCAGTACAGCCCCACCTCCGAGCTGGGCAAGATCACCAAGTCGACGCCGATGGGCTCGCTGGACGCCCCCTTCAACCCGGTGTCGCTCGCGCTCGGCGCGGACGCGTCCTTCGTGGCCCGTACGGTGGACTCCGACCGCAAGCACCTCACCGGGGTGCTCCGGGCGGCGGCCGAACATCCGGGCGCGGCGCTGGTCGAGATCTACCAGAACTGCAACATCTTCAACGACGGCGCCTTCGATGTGCTCAAGGACAGGGAGAAGGCCGAGGAGGCGGTCATCCGCCTCGAACACGGGCAGCCGATCCTGTTCGGGACCGGCGGGGACTCCAAGGGCGTCGTCCGCGATCCGCGGACCGGGGAGCTGAGCGTCGTCGCGGTCACCGAGGACAACAAGTCATCGGTCCTCGTCCATGACGCCCACGCGGCGACCCCCACCACGGCGTTCGCCCTGGCCCGGCTCGCCGACCCGGGCACCCTGCACCACACCCCGATCGGGGTGCTGCGCGATGTCGAACGGCCCGTCTACGACACGCTGATGGCCGAGCAGCTCGACACCGCCGTCGAGCGTGACGGCAAGGGTGATCTGAGCGCGCTGCTGGCGGGCAAGGACACCTGGACGGTCGTCGGCTGACCAGCGTTTCCATCAGACAGGCCGGAGAGGCCCGGAGCCGACCGCCCAGACCGGTCAGCTCCGGGCCTCGTCGTACGCCTGCCGCGCCAGCTCCACCGTGTCCCGGCGCCGCTCGGCCCAGCGGGCCAGCGCCCAGACCTGCTCGGCGGCCTCCGTGCCCAGCGGGGTCAGCGAGTAATCCACCCGCGGCGGGATCACCGGCTTCGCGTCACGGTGTACGAATCCGTCGCGCTCCAGCGTCTGCAGGGTCTGGGCGAGCATCTTCTCGCTGACCCCGCCGATCTCGCGGCGCAGTTCGCTGAAGCGGTACGAGCGCTCCAGCAGCGCGGCGAGCACGAGGACGCCCCAGCGGCTGGTCACGTGCTCCAGCACCACGCGGGACGGGCACATGGCCCGGTTGACGTTCGGCACCACACTTACGCTCATGCCAGTACCTTACTTCAAAGTGGGTACTTTCCCTTGGTTAGTGCAGCCTCTAGCCTCTGAGGCAAGACCGCCACAACGGAGGAGCACCCCCCACATGAGCATCGTTGTCACCGGAGCGACCGGACACCTCGGCCGGCTCGTCGTCGAGCGGCTGCTGGAGACGGTCCCCGCCGACCGGATCGCCGCGGTCGTACGCGACAAGGAGAAGGCCGCGGACCTCGCCGCCCGCGGTATCGAGATCCGGGTCGCCGACTACGACGCGCCGGAGACCCTGGCCGGGGCGTTCCGCTCCGGTGACCGGGTGCTGCTCATCTCCGGCAGCGAGGTCGGCCGGCGGGTGCCGCAGCACACGGCCGTCATCGAGGCGGCGAAGGCGGCGGGCGTGGCGCAGCTCGCCTACACCGGTGTACTGGGCGGCCCCGCAGCCGATTTCCAGTTGGCCGCCGAGCACAAGGTCACCGAGCAGCTCATCCTCGACTCGGGACTCCCCTATACCTTCCTGCGCAACGGCTGGTACACGGAGAACTACACCGAGAACCTCGCGCCCGTCCTGGCGCACGGGGCGGTCGTCGCCAACGCGGGCCAGGGCCGCGTCGCCTCCGCCGCCCGGGCCGACTACGCGGCGGCGGCCGCCGCCGTACTGACCGGGGAGGGCCACCTCGGCCGGGCCTACGAGCTGAGCGGCGACACCGCCTGGTCGTTCGCCGAGTACGCCGCCGCGGTGTCGGCCGCGACCGGCAAGGAGATCGCGCACCGCGACGTCACGGCCGCGGAGCACCGGGAGATCCTGATCGGTGCCGGGCTCCCGGAGATGTTCGCGGAGATCATGGTCGATGTCGACGAGGCGATCCGGCGCGGGCTCCTCGCCACCACGACCGGCGACCTGGCCCGGCTGGCCGGACGGCCGACGACGCCGCTCGCCGAATCGGTGGCCGCCGCGGTCCGGGCAGGAACGTCCGCCGGGGCATAACCACCGAGTGAGACTGTCACGACCGTCACTATGAGACGGCTATGACATCGGGCTCTTCCGGCGTTACCGTCATTCAGTCGGCCGATCGCCGGCGCAGGATCGCCGGGAGGGCCCGTGCAGGGGAAGAACGAACAGCGGGCAGGTCTGCTGTACGGAGTCGGAGCGTACGGAATGTGGGGGTTCATCCCCCTCTTCTGGCCGCTGCTCGAGCCGTCGGGAGCGGTGGAGATCCTCGCCCACCGGATGGTCTGGTCGCTCGGCGTCGTCGGCATCGCCCTGCTCGCCCTGCGCCGCTGGGGCTGGGTCCGCGAGCTGGTCCACCAGCCGCGCAGGCTCGGCCTGATCACCATCGCCGCGGCCGTCATCTCGGTCAACTGGGGCGTCTACATCTGGGCCGTCAACAACGGCCATGTGGTCGAGGCGTCGCTCGGCTACTTCATCAATCCGCTGGTCACCATAGCCATGGGTGTCCTGCTGCTGAGCGAACGGCTGCGGCCCGCTCAGTGGGCGGCCGTCGCGATCGGCTTCGCCGCCGTGCTCGTACTGGCGATCGGATACGGTCAGCCGCCCTGGATCTCGCTGATCCTGGCGTTCTCCTTCGCGACGTACGGCCTGGTCAAGAAGAAGGTCGACATGGGCGGCCTGGAGTCGCTGGCCGCCGAGACCGCCGTCCTGTTCATCCCCGCGTTCGGGTTCCTGATGTGGCTGGGCGCGCACGGCGACGCGACCTTCCTGGCCGGGGGCGCGTCGCACGGGGTGCTGCTCGCGACGACGGGCCTCGTCACGGCGATCCCGTTGATCTTCTTCGGCGCGGCGGCGATCCGGGTGCCGCTGTCCACGCTGGGTCTGCTGCAGTATCTGGCCCCGGTGTTCCAGTTCATCATCGGGATCGCGTACTTCCACGAGGCGATGCCGCCCGAGCGGTGGGCCGGTTTCGCCCTGGTGTGGCTGGCGCTGACCGTGCTGACCTGGGACGCCCTGCGTACATCGCGCAGGACCCGCGCGCAGGCGCTGCGACTGGCCGTCGCGGCGGCCGAGGCGACGACGGTGGGCGCGGGGGCGGACCTGGCGGCGGGGGCAGACCTGGCTGCGGCTCCCGGCACGGACTCGGACACCTCGGAGCCGGCACCGGCGTCCTGATCGCACCGGCCGCCGACACCCGTGCGGTACGGGAGTTCGTGGCCCGACCGGACCTCCTCCCCTGAGGCGACGGGAGCGGCTATAAACGGTGTCCATGACTCTGCACTGGAAGCTCGTCATCGACGCCGCCGACCCGCACGCCCAGGCCGGTTTCTGGGCCGAAGCCCTCGGATACACGATCGAGGACAACAGCGTCCTCATCGAGGAGCTGCTCGGCCTCGGGGTGATCACCGAGGCCGACACCGTCGAGGCGTACGGCCGCCGCGCCTGGCACGATCTCGCGGCGGTACGGCACCCGGACGATCCGTACGACGAGAAGAGCGGCGCCGGAGCGGGGCGGCGGCTGCTCTTCCAGCGCGTGCCCGAGCCCAAGACGGTGAAGAACCGCCTCCACCTGGATGTGCACGCGCGCCCCGGACAGCGGGCGGCGGAGGTGGAGCGGCTGGTGGCGCTCGGCGCGCGAACCCTGCGTACGGTCGAGGAACCCGGCGGTACCTGGCAGGTGCTGCTCGACCCGGAGGGAAACGAATTCTGCGTCCAGTGAGCGGACGGCCGGAGGCACATTCAAGCCCGTCCGGCGATTGAGGATCGGGGTCCGGGGCGGAGCCCCGGTTTCGGGAAGGGGCGGGTAGGGGAACAGCTCGCCGCAGGCGCACCGGGCACCCCGCACCCCACCACAGGCGCCCCGCGCCCCGGAGCGGATCTCCTTAGGGTGATCCCATGTTCACGCACCCCACCCCCACCCTCGTCGCCACGGACCTGGACGGCACCCTGCTGCGTCCCGACGACACCGTGAGCCGCCGCTCCCGCACCGCGCTGGCCCGCGCCGCCGCGGCCGGTGTGCCGCACCTGATCGTGACGGGCCGGCCGGTGCCCGGCATACGGGACCTGCTCACGGACCTGGACTACCGGGGTCCCGTCGTCTGCGGCCAGGGCGCACAGTTGTACGACGCCGGGGCGGCCCGGATGCTGCGCTCGGTGACGCTCGACCGCGACCTGGCCGATGTCGCGCTCGGGAAGATCGAGGCGGAGGTGGGAGCGGTGTTCGCCGCAGTCGACCAGGACGGAATCGGCGGCCGGACCCTGATCGAGCCGGGCTACCGCATGGCCCACCCCTCGCTGCCGTCCCTGCGGATCAGCCGCCGCACCGAACTGTGGGCGGCGCCCATCATCAAGGTCCTCATACGCCACCCGGAGCTGACGGACGACGAACTGGCGGCCACCGCCCGCAACGTGGTCGGCGACCTGGCCACGGTCACGATGTCGGGGCCCGGTACCGTGGAACTGGCACCGTACGGGGTGGACAAGGGGGCCGGGCTCGCCTTGGCGGCGGAAGTGCTCGGCCTGGACCCCTCGGGGGCGGTGGCGTTCGGCGACATGCCCAACGACCTGCCCATGTTCCGCAGGTCGGGCCACCGGGTGGCCATGGCCAACGCCCATCCGGAGCTGCGGGCGGCGGCCGACGAGGTGACTCTGTCCAACACGGACGACGGGATAGCGGTCGTACTGGAATGCCTGTTCGGCTAAGCAGCGGTGAAGCCGGGCGGCGGTCAGCCGGACGGCTCCACCGACCCCGCCCCCAGCGCCCGCAGGACATGCGCCACCAGCGCGGCGACCGCCGCCTCGTCCTGGGCGGGCTTGCGCAGCACATGGCGGTAGTACACGGGTCCGTACAGCATCTCGACCGCCAGGGGCAGATCCGCGCCGGCCGGGATCTGCCCCCGCTCCTGCGCGCTGCGCAGCCTGCCCAGCGCCCCCTCGAAGCGCGGGTCGATCAGTTGTTCCCTGACTGCCTTCGCGAGGGCGTCGTCGTGGTGCATCTCGGAGAGGATCCCGGCATAGGCCGGGCCGAACGGCGGGGTGGAGACCAGCTTCACCGCCCCGTTGATACAGGTCCGCAGATCGGCGGCGATGTCCCCGGTGTCAATGAACGGCGTGGCGTCGACCAGCGCCTCGGTGAACGCCTCAAGCAGCACCGCGCCCTTCGACGGCCACCACCGGTAGATCGTCTTCTTGCTCACCCCGGCGCGGGCGGCGATGGCCTCGACGGTGACGCGGCCGTAGCCCCTTTCCGTACACAAGGCGAGGGCGGCGTCCAGGGTGGACCGTCGTGATCGCTCGCTTCGACGCAGGGAACTCGGCGATGTGATCATTCGGTGAGCATAGAGGGAAGGGGACGCTCGCTTATTGACAGCCCGTCACCAAGAGTCGAACAATACCGGGGCGGAAACGGAACGTACCGTGTCGTGTCGTTTCCATACCCCGCACCGTTCGTGCCGTTCGTGCCGCGACGAGCCGATCGGGGGACGGCTTGACCGGTCGACGGCACGAACGGGCCCCGCACGGGGGAGCTCACGCGGTGATGTCCTTCGATGTGAACCGCGCCCAGGCCGCCGAGCCGAACACCGCCGCGTACAGCGCCTGCAGCCCGAGGTTCCTGAGGATCTCGTCCCAGTAGTACGGGTCGCGCAGCAGGTCGGCGAAGGACAGCCAGTAATGCGGGAAGAGATACGGATGCATCCCGTCCAATTGCGGGATCGAGTCCAGGATCTGCACGGTGATCAGCACCCCGACGGTGGTCGCCATGGCCGCGATGCCGCTGTTGGTCAGCGTCGATACGAACAGGCCGAGTGCCGCGAACCCGACCAGCGAGGCCGCCACGGTGAGCGCCACGAGCAGCGCCCGCAGCAGGCCCTCGCCGAAGCCGATCCGGGTCCCGGAGATCGTCGTGACCTCGCCGACGGGAAAGAGCAGCGCGCCCACCGCGAGCGCAGACGCGGCCACGACCAGGGTCGCGACCAGGCAGAAGGCCAGCACCGACGCGTACTTCACGAGCAGCAGCCTGGTCCGTCCGGCCGGGGCGACCAGCAGATAGCGCAGGGTCCCCGCGCTCGCCTCGCCCGCGATCGAGTCGCCCGCGATGACGCCGACGGCCATCGGGAGGAAGACGGGCAGCGTGGCGGCGAGGGCCGCGAAGACGAGGAAGAGGCCGTTGTTGGTGACCTGGGCGAGGAAGGCGGGCCCGCCGCCGCCCCCGCCGTGGCCCGCCGGTGAGCCGTCGCTCGTCTGGATCCTCACGGCGGTGCCGATCAGTACGGGGACGGCGGCCAGCACGCCGAGCAGTGCGAGGGTGCGCCATCTCCGGAAGGTGGTGAACAGTTCGGACCGCAGGATTCCAAGGGTCCACAGCGGGTTGCGTACGGGGCGCCGCGTGCCCGCCCCGGTGAGTTCAGCCTGCGACATCGAATCCCTCTCCGGTGAGTGCGACGAAGGCGTCCTCCAGAGAGGCCCGTTCGACGCCGAAGGACCGTACCCGGACACCTCCGCGCACCAGGGCCGCGTTGAGGTCGGCGAGTTCCACCTCGCCCGGTGGGGCGTCGGCGCTCAGCCGGTCGCCGTCCGCGCGCACGCCGGTCGTGCCGTGTTCCTTCAGGATGCGGGCGGCGGCGGCCGGGTCGGGTGTGGTGACGGTGAGCCGGCCGCGGGCACCCGCCGAGAGTTCGGCGACCGGGCCCTGGACGATCAGCCGGCCCCGGGCCATGACGGCGGCGTGTGTGCAGACATGCTCGATCTCGTCGAGGAGGTGCGAGGAGAGGAAGACGGTGGTGCCGTCGGCCGCGAGTTCTCGTACAAGGGTGCGGATCTCCCGCATGCCCTGTGGGTCGAGACCGTTGGTCGGCTCATCGAGGACGAGCAGCTTGCGGGGCTGGAGCAGGGCGGCGGCCAGGCCGA
>DATCWZ010000606.1:0-2061 GCA_036566065.1 Streptomyces sp.
CTGGCCGTTCTGCTGTGCGGGCAGGGCGCCGAACAGTGGGTCGGTGTCGAAGCTGCCGGTGGGGTGGCTGTCGTATCCGACATACCCGGCGTGGGGGTGCTGGTCGTTCACCAACTTCTCTCTCGCCTCGGCAGCAGGACCTGTTCTGGGGTCCGGTGGGGGGATCCCAGGGGAAGTAGTGGCCGCGACTGTACCCGGCAGTACGTGGCGACGACAATCTTCGGCGGCTGCCGACCGCTCAGGAAACGGGCAATCGGCCGTCTTTCGGCGGTCTGCGGGCCCAGCCTTGGCTCTATGTTCGAAGCGTGTTCTATTTCGGGTGCCGTTCAGGCCACCGAAGCGGCCCCGGATCCGGTGATCCCCGCGTCGTCGGACTCCAGCGCCTGGCGGATTCCGGCGGCGACCGCCGGGTGCACCGGCAGCGCGAGATGGCCGATACCGGTCACGCGTACGTTCTGCGTTTCGAGGTCCGGGTGCTCGATGCAGGCCGACTCGACCGGGAGCATGACCCGGTCCAGTTCGCTCCAGAAGCTCACGAACCGCGTCCGGCAGCCGGGGGCCGGGCGGCGCAGCTCCTCGATCAGGTCGGAGCCGCTGCGCATCTGGCGCACGATGGGGTGCGCGCTGGCCAGGGGCGCGGCGGCCGTGCCGCTGTGCGGGGTGCCGAGGGTGACCAGGGTGCGTACCCGGAGGTCGCCGCCGAGCCGCTGGACGTAATACCGGGCGATGAGGCCGCCGAGGCTGTGCCCGACGATGTCGATCCGCTGGTGGCCGGTGCGGGTGCAGATCTCTTCCACGTGCCGACTGAGCAGCTCGGCCGCCGTACGGACGTCGCAGGTCAGCGGGGAGTAATTCAGCGACTCCAGGTGACGCCAGCCGTGCCTGGCCAGGGAGCGGCGCAGCAGGACGAAGACGGAACGGTTGTCGATGAAGCCGTGCAGCAGGATGACCGGGGGCCGGTCGGGGGTGTCGGCGGGCAGTGCGGTGGTACCGGCCGGGGCGGTGTCGTGTGCGGTGCCGTGTTCCGTGTCGTGGTCGGCCTGCGGACCGGGCCGGGATTCGGCGCTCCGCCGCTCCTGGGCGAGGCCGTACGGGTAGATGAGCACACGTCCCGCCAGGATCGCGAGGTCCAGCGCGGTCGCCTTGACCAGCGTCAATGGCAACGAGGTGCGGCTCAGGCACAACTGTCTCAGCAGTAGGGGAAGGAAGGACAGGACCTTCATGGGCCGACCTCCTGCATGGCATGCGGGGCGGCGGCTCCCGGCCCCGTCGACTGCCGTCACGGGGTGCCGATGACGAGGTCGTGGTGATGATGGTCGCGGTCGCCCGGTCCGTACCACCGTGCCGCGCGGCTGGCGGCGCGGTGGTACGGCGACCTCGTCGCGGCTCCCCTTGCGGCGCTCCCCGCGCGGCCGGTGTGCCGCCTGGTGCGGGAAACGGCGCTTGGCGAACATGTCCCATGTGTGATTTCCCCCTCCCCGACCACCGCGAAACTGTGGCGTGCGGGATGCTGTAGATAACGTTCGTTCACATCCCCGACCCCTCAGGTACGGGGGACGCGTGTGGAGGCAGTGATGGGTGTGACCGGTCCGATCCGAGTCGTTGTGGCCAAGCCTGGCCTCGACGGCCACGACCGTGGAGCCAAGGTGATCGCGAGGGCGCTGCGGGATGCCGGTATGGAGGTCATCTATACGGGTCTCCACCAGACCCCCGAGCAGATCGTCGATACGGCGATCCAGGAGGACGCCGACGCGATCGGCCTCTCGATCCTCTCAGGTGCGCACAACACGCTGTTCGCCAAGGTGATCGAGCTCCTGAAGGAGCGCGACGCGGAGGACATCAAGGTCTTCGGCGGCGGCATCATCCCCGAGGCGGACATCACTCCGCTGAAGGAACAGGGTGTGGCGGAAATCTTCACCCCGGGAGCCACGACGGCCTCGATCGTCACCTGGGTAACCACCCACGTCCGCCAGCCCGCCCAGGCCTGACCCGGCGGCCCTGGGCCGGGCCCGGCGTCCGCCCAGCCGGGCAGCCCCGCACGACCCAGGGCCCACCTCGGCC
>DATCWZ010000608.1:0-2935 GCA_036566065.1 Streptomyces sp.
ATGGCCGTTCCTCCTGCCGCCGGACTCACCGGCACTTCCGGTCTTTACGTCGGTGGACGTCATACCCTTCGTCTGACCCCGGGGCGCGATTTCAGTCCGTCCGCCGGCAGGACTGCGTCAGATTTTGTAGGGACGCGCAGACATGTGTACGAGTCCGGCCGGAGTCAGATTCCGGTGGTGCCGTCCAGCCGTTCCCGCAGGAGATCTGCGTGGCCTATGTGGCGGGCGTACTCGGCGATCATGTGGACGTGGACCGTACGCAGCGAGTAGAGCGAGCCGCTGTGGGTGAAGGTGTCGTCGAGTGACGCGCCGGCCACTGCCGCGTCGGCAAGGCGTATCTCCTCGACCAGTCGTGCGTGGTCCTCCGCCCGCTCGGGCACCACGTCCTCGAAGTCCGCGTCCTTGCCGAGCTCCGCGTCGTACATGGGCGTCAGCGACTCCTGCGAACCTCTCGCGGAACCATATGCGTTCGACCTTGGCCATGTGGCGGAGCAGGCCCAGCAGTGTGAGATTGGAGGGCGGGACGGTCTGCTGGGCGAGCTGCTCTCCCGACAGGCCCGCGCAGATGGTGCTGTCCATGTCATCGCTTGATGATGCCCGGGATGGCCGGTTCGCGCGACCCTACCTTCCGATGCCGGGCAGGCTGTAACCGCCGTGGTCGTCGTCGGACCATGCCGAGTCGAACGAGGAGCTGATGCTGCCGAGCAGCCCGAGCGCCAGGAAGAGGACCACCAGGGCCTTCGCTCCGCTGCTCATGACCAGGGGTCTGGTCAGGGAGCGTGGTGCCCGCCCCGGGATGGCGAGGTCTTCGTCGCCGAAAAGGGCCTTCGGGTAGGCCGGGGTGAGCATCAGTGCGTACGCGCTGAAGCGCATATGGAAGCGCAGCACGGCGGCGGTCGCCTCCAGCAGGGGGCTCGGCATGCGGCCCAGGATGAGTGTGATCAGCCACCAGAGGAACGACAGTGCGTACCAGCCGGACATGGCGAGGCCCTGCACCACGGCGGCCGGGATCATCAGGATCAGCCGGAAGAACACCGCGAGCCGGTTGAGGCCGGTGGGCCGTACCTCGATCTGTACCGGGTAGTCCGGCGGCGGTGCCAGCGCGAACGGCGGGTAGCGGTCGATGAGCAGCATCTCGCTGGCGGTGACCCGCATGAGGTAGCCGAGGTAGCCGGACAGATAGCGAAAGACCGGTTCGGGCAGCCGCCCCAGCACGAGGGCCGCGAACCAGCCGGCGATCACGGTGAACACCGCGCCGATGTAAAGGAAGAACAGCACGATGAAGTGCGGGATCAGCAGGAGCAGCCGCAGCAGCACGGTGAGGCGGCGCTGGTGGGGCGGCTCGGTAATGTCCAGGACGGGCAGGAACTCACCCGTTCCGCCCCCGGCGGCGAGCGGATCCCACTGTCCCTCAGCCATCTCGTCACTCCTCGGCCCGGTGATCCGTACGGTGGTCGTCGTCCCCACGCTGGGCGCGGGCCGGGCAGTCCGCAATCGGCCACGGCCGAACGGGTGCCGCGCCGCCGAGCGGCCGCACGGATCTTCGTGCCGCCGGGCCTTTGTCCGTCCCGCCCGCGGAGGACGAGTCTTCGTACGTCAGTTGAGACCGCAACGTGAGGAGTACCGCCATGTCCCTCCTCGCCGTACCCGCATAGGCATCATCGGTGCCGCGGCCCCGCCGGGCTGCTCCTCGCCCGGCTGCTGCACGGTTACGGCGTCGACTGCGCGGTCCTGGAGAGCCGCGACCGCGACTGCGTCGAAAGACGCCAGCGGGCGGGGATTCTGGAGCAGGGTGCTGTCGACGCCCTGCGTGCGAGCGGGGCGGGCGAGAGGCTGGACCGGGACGGCATCCCGCACAACCGGTCGAGGGGGCGGACACCGGACGGCCCGTGATCCGCTACCGGCACGCGGGACGGGAGCAGACCCTGGTGTGCGACTACGTGGTCGGCTGTGACGGCTTTCACCGCGTGACACGGCGGTCATTGCCCGAGGGGGTCCTCCACTCGTACGAGCGGACCTATCTCTACTCGTGGCTGGGCATCCTCGCTGACGCAGCCCCGGCGGGCACACGGAAGCTCAAGCGCGGCCCGCTCACCGCCAAGTCCGTGCTGCCCATGCGCAGCCAGGTCACCGAGCCCATGCGGTACGGACGCGTGTTCATGGCCGGTGACGCGGCACATATCGTGCCGCCCACCGGGGCGAAAGGGCTGAATCTCGCCTTCGCGGATGTCGTCGTGCTCGCCCGCGCCTTCGGCCATTGCGGCATCGCGGCACGCCTCCGCCGAACTGGCCGAGAACTACACGGGTCACTTCCCGGCCTGACGGGGCCGCAGCCGGCATCCGGGCTTTCCTCCTTCGGTTCGGCACCAGGGAACGGTGTGCGGGTCGGGCACAAGCCTTGAACCAGTGGGAGCGCTCCCAGCATGGAGACGGGATGAAGGGGCGTCAAGAGGCTTGAAGAGTCGAATCAATTCGATAGTGAGAGTTGGGAACGGGCGTGTTGACCGACACAACTTGACGCTCTACCGTCAAGTCCACCAGTGGGAGCGGTTCCATCAGTCGATGTCCGGTAGCCGGGCATCCGAGCTGCAAGGAGTCGCTCATGCGACACCCCCCGCACTTACCGCTCGTGCTCCAGGCATGTGCAGGCTCGACGGCACGCTGTGCCTCGCCGCCGCGTGGCGCGTCCGACAACGTCTCGGGCCCGTCCCTGATCAGCGACTTCGGCGCTACCCCACCCCGTACGGAATCGGGCTGCGTGATCGTCTGCGCGCCCTCGACAACTGAGGAAGTGGAACTCGTATGAGCCGCACGAGAGGCACGTCCCTGCGCAGATCACGTACCGCACTGATCGCGGCGGGAACTCTCGTCGCCGCGGCGGCGGGCACCGCTGCCGCCGCCCCGTTCGGCGCCACCGCCGCCGCGGCGGCCGGGT
>DATCWZ010000612.1:0-2449 GCA_036566065.1 Streptomyces sp.
GCGGCGGGGAGCAGCGCGGCGGGCAGCTCCCCGACACCCCAGCGGGCCGCGGGTTCCAGATAGGTGGTGACGCCGATGAGCGGTTCGGGCATGGTGCTGTCCCTCCGACGGGGCCACCGGACGAAGGGCGGACCCGGTTCAATGGTGATAGCGGACACCATTGTTGCTTCCGGGGTGCCGCGCAAGAGGCTGGAGCCGTCCGGCCGCGGTCAGGCCAGGAATCCGCGCAGCAGCGCCGCCGTGCCCGCGCAGTGCTCCCGCATCACCGCGCGTGCCGTCTCCGAGTCGCCGTCCAGGACAGCGCCCACGAGCACTGTGTGCTGGTGCTGGGAATGCTCCAGATTCCGCACCAGCAGGGGTATGCAGTCCAGCAGGTCGTTCACCGACGCCCGGACGGCCGCGTATTGCGCCGCCAGGGAGGGGGAACCGGAGAGTTCGGCCAGTGTCAGGTGGAAGAGGGTGTCACGCCTGCGGTAGTCGGGCAGAGGTGCTTCGTGAGTCGCCGCCAGTGCCGTACGCAGCCGTTCCGCGCCCCCGCCCGTCAGGCCGCGCGCGGCGCAGAGTCCGGCCGCCCCGGCGTCCAGCACCTCGCGGAAGGCCAGGACGTCCTCGATGTCGACCGACTCCACCCGGCGGCGCAGCTCGCTCCCGCCCCTCGTACGGGACCGGGGCAGCACGAAGGTGCCGCCGTAGCGGCCGCGCCTGCTCTCGACGAGGCCCTGCTCCTGCAGGACCCTCAGCACCTCGCGCAGGGTGACGCGGCTGATCCCGAGCCGTGCGGCCAGGTCGCGTTCGGCGGGGAGCCGGCCGCCGTCCGGCACGAGGCCGAGTCTGAGCGTCTGGAGGATCTGCTCCAGCGCCTCCTCGAAGCCGTTGCCGGTACGGACCGGACGCAGGCGGCCGAAAGGTTCCGCCGGCTCCTCCGCCACGTGACCGGTCCCCTTCCCCTCAATGGTTCTTTCCCATACCTTAAGCCTTGACCGAACGAGGAGTGTCCCGTGGCAGACCGAACGTCCCCGCTCCGGATCGAAGAGCTGCGGGTCCTTGTCGAAGGCGGCGGTGTCGACACCGTCGTCCTGGCCTTCCCCGACATGCAGGGCCGACTCAAGGGCAAACGCTTCGCCGCCGGGTTCTTCCTCGACGAGGTGCTGGAACACGGCACCGAGGGCTGCAACTATCTGCTCGCCGTCGATACCGACATGAACACCGTCGACGGATACGCCATGTCCTCGTGGGACGGCGGATACGGCGACTTCGCGCTGCGGCCCGACCTCACCACCCTGCGCCGCATCCCGTGGCACGAGGGCACGGCCATGGTCCTGGCCGACCTCTCCTGGGCCGACGGCTCACCCGTCGTCGCCGCCCCCCGGCAGATCCTGCGCCGCCAGCTCGAACGCCTCGCCGGGCACGGTCTCACCGCCCAGGTCGGCACCGAGCTCGAATTCATCGTCTTCAAGGACACCTACGAGCAGGCATGGAACCGCGCCTACCGCGGCCTCACCCCGGTCAACCAGTACAACGTGGACTACTCCGTGCTCGGCACCGGCCGTGTCGAGCCGCTGCTGCGCCGTATCCGTAACGAGATGGCCGCGGCCGGACTCACCGTCGAGTCGGCCAAGGGCGAGTGCAACCCGGGGCAGCACGAAATCGTCTTCCGGTACGACGAGGCCCTGGTCACCTGCGACCAGCACGCCGTCTACAAGACCGGGGCCAAGGAGATCGCCGCCCAGGAGGGCGTCGCGCTCACCTTCATGGCCAAGTTCAACGAGCGGGAGGGAAACTCCTGCCACATCCACCTCTCGCTCCAGGACACCGGCGGACACACGGTGATGACCGGTCAGGACGGCAGCATGTCCGCCGTGATGCGGCACTTCCTGGCCGGACAGCTCGCCGCGCTGCGTGAGTTCTCCCTGCTGTACGCGCCGAACATCAACTCGTACAAGCGCTTCCAGCCGGGCTCCTTCGCCCCGACCGCCGTCGCCTGGGGGCACGACAACCGGACCTGTGCGCTGCGGGTCGTCGGCCACGGCCGGTCGGCGCGGTTCGAGAACCGGCTGCCCGGCGGCGACGTCAATCCCCATCTGGCTGTCGCCGGTCTCGTCGCGGCCGGTCTGCACGGCATCGAGCACGAACTGGAACTCCCCGAGCCGTGTACGGGCAACGCCTACACCGCGGGCTACGACCGGGTTCCCGCCACCCTGCGGGAGGCCGCCACGCTCTGGGAGAACAGCGCGATCGCCCGCGAGGCGTTCGGCGAGGACGTCGTCGCGCACTACGCCAACATGGCCCGGGTCGAACTCGCCGCGTTCGACGCCGCGGTGACCGACTGGGAACTCCGCCGGTCCTTCGAACGCCTGTGAGGGAGCCCGTGACCGACCACCGAGTGCTCAACCCGGCGACCGGGGAACTCGTCGCCACCGTGCACGCCACCACCGCCGCCGAGGCCGAC
>DATCWZ010000458.1:0-2384 GCA_036566065.1 Streptomyces sp.
CGCGAAGAACGCCGCCGCGTTGGCGAAGCCTCCCAGGATGGAAGAGGACGAGACGGAGGTAGAGCCGTACTCCGTCGATGAGGTGCAGGGCCTCTTGCTCGAGGTGAACAAGCGCCGGAATAGTGCCCGCTGGATGCTGGCCTTGGCGCTGGGGTTGCGGCAAGGGGAAGCGCTCGGTCTCCGGTTGTCTGACGTGGAGCTGGACAACGAGTACCTGAAGCTGCGCCGCAACCGGTTGCGGCCGAAGTACGAGCACGGGTGCGGCGAGGCTGCGCCTTGCGGACGGAAGGCTGGCTACTGCCCGGCCAGGGTGCAGGTACGGCGCGAGACGAAGAACACGAAGTCACGGGCCGGGCGTCGCGCCGTGCCGCTCCCGAGCCCGCTGGCCGTTATGCTCCGCGCCCACATGGAGGCGCAAGCCCGGGAGCGCGCGGTGGCTGGGAACCTATTGACCAGATCATGGGTTGGGAGCCGGGCGGTGCCGCCCGGATGCGGGCGCGGTACCTGCACGTAACCGACCCCATGCTCAAGGAAGCGGCCCGGAAGATCGAGCGCGCCATCTGGGGAGCTCCAGAAAACCTCGCTGTGGACAAAGACCAGGACAACGAGGCTTAGAGACAACGCTGAAGGGCCCCCTGTTTCCAGGGGACCCCTCGACATCGTGCCCGGTGAGGCACTGGCGGAGGATACGAGATTCGAACTCGTGAGGGGTTGCCCCCAACACGCTTTCCAAGCGTGCGCCCTAGGCCACTAGGCGAATCCTCCGCGGCAAACAATACAAGACGTTGAGGAGTGCTAGCGAACCTGTTGCTGTGGGGGTGGGCCGGGTCGGGTGGGTGGACTTCGGGGGGTCGGGATCGGCTAAGGTGGGCGTCAGCCCCTCACGTGGCGCTATCTGACTGAACTCCCCCAGGGCCGGAAGGCAGCAAGGGTAGGTTGGCTCTGGCGGGTGCGTGGGGGGCCCTTTGTTGCCCGGAGTGGGCCGGGGCGGGTGGTCCGGCCTGGGGTGTTGGCCGGGCGGGGCCGATTGTCAGTCCGCCCCGATAACCTCGTAGGTGTGTCGTCCCTCGCGTTGTACCGCCGCTACCGCCCCGAGTCGTTCTCCGAGGTCATCGGTCAGGAGCATGTCACTGACCCGCTGCAGCAGGCCCTGCGGAACAACAGGGTCAACCACGCGTACTTGTTCAGCGGGCCGCGTGGGTGCGGGAAGACGACCAGCGCGCGCATCCTCGCCCGCTGTCTGAACTGCGAGCAGGGGCCGACGCCCACGCCGTGCGGGGAGTGCCAGTCCTGCCGGGACCTCGCGCGCAACGGGCCGGGGTCGATCGATGTCATCGAGATCGACGCCGCGTCGCACGGTGGCGTGGACGACGCCCGGGATCTGCGGGAGAAGGCGTTCTTCGGGCCCGCGTCGAGTCGTTACAAGATCTACATCATCGACGAGGCGCACATGGTCAGCTCGGCGGGGTTCAACGCCCTGCTGAAGGTGGTCGAGGAGCCGCCGGAGCACCTCAAGTTCATTTTCGCGACCACCGAACCCGAGAAGGTCATCGGGACGATCCGGTCGCGTACGCACCATTATCCGTTCCGGCTCGTTCCGCCAGGGACGCTGCGCGGGTATCTCGCCGAGGTGTGCGGCCGGGAGAACACGCCCGTCGAGGAGGGCGTGCTGCCCCTCGTCGTGCGGGCCGGTGCGGGGTCCGTGCGTGACTCGATGTCTGTCATGGACCAGTTGCTGGCCGGTGCGGGCGATGAGGGTGTGACGTACGCCATGGCGACCTCGCTCCTCGGGTACACGGACGGGACGCTGCTGGACTCGGTCGTGGACGCCTTCGCGGCGGGCGACGGGGCCGCGGCGTTCGAAGTCGTGGACAAGGTGATCGAGGGCGGCCACGACCCGCGGCGCTTCGTCGCCGACCTGCTGGAGCGGCTGCGGGACCTGGTCATCCTGGCCGCCGTGCCGGATGCCGCGGACAAGGGGCTCATCGACGCGCCGGCCGATGTGGTCGAGCGGATGCAGGCCCAGGCGGCCGTGTTCGGTGCGGCGGAGCTCAGCCGCGCCGCCGATCTGGTCAATGAAGGGCTTACGGAGATGCGCGGCGCGACCTCGCCGCGCCTCCAGGTCGAGCTGATCTGCGCCCGGGTGCTGCTGCCCGCCGCCTTCGACGACGAGCGTTCCTTCCAGGCGCGGCTGGACCGGCTCGAGCGCGGCGCGTCCTTTGCCACGGCGGGGGCGGGGCCCGCCATGGGGTACGTACCCGGGCCCGAGGGGCACGCGCACGCACCTGCCCCGACCGCATCGACCGCTCCGGCTCCTCCGCAGGCCGGTCCTGCCGGGGGCGGGGCCGCTGCCGCGCGTGCCGCCGTACGGGGAGAGCAGCCCG
>DATCWZ010000684.1:0-6345 GCA_036566065.1 Streptomyces sp.
CGCCGCGGACCAGGTGCGCCCCGGTGGCGCCCCCGATCTGCTGACCCAGGGCGGCAGTACGGCCGAGCCGACCGGCCGCACGTCCGCCTCCGCGTCCGCCCAGGCCAGCCGGGGGGCGGAGCGCTCGGCGGTACCCACGAAGCGGGACTCCGCGAGCCCGTCCAGGACGCCTGCGGCGAGCCCGTCGAAGCAGACAAGGACGACACCGGACCGGACAAAGACACCCGAGCGGACGAAGGCCCCGGCCGCCGAGAGCGGGAAGGCCACCAGCCCGGCCCCGACCACCACGACCACGAGGACTCCGGTCACGAAGTCCGCTCCCGCGCCGGAATCGCCGTCCGCCGCCCCGACCCGCAAGACCTCATCGCCCACCCCGGCCGCCGACGTCTCCGCCCAGGCCGCCGTGCTCGCCCTGGTCAACCAGGAGCGCTCGAAGGTCGGCTGCAGCCCGGTCACCGCGAGCGATTCACTGACCGCGCTCGCACAGGCGTTCAGCGAGGACATGGCGGCCCGCGACTTCTTCGGCCACACCGACCCGGACGGCGCGACGCCCTGGGACCGGGCCGCGAAGGCGGGCATCCAGGGCCTCGGCGGCGAGAACATCGCCCGCGGCCAGGCCGACGCGCAGGCCGTGATGGATGCCTGGATGAACAGCGAGGGCCACCGCGCGAACATTCTCAACTGCGACTACAAGACACTCGGCATCGGCGTCCACTTCGCCCCCGGCGGCCCCTGGTGGACCCAGGACTTCGGCTTCTGACGCCGCTCACGGCCCAGCAGCCCGCACGCGCCACAGTTGTTACGCCGGGCGCGGCGGGCGTTGGCAGTGGGGGCAGAAGTAGCTGGAGCGGTTCATCCACGGGCGGCGGCGGATCGGGGTGCCGCAGCGGTGGCAGGGTTCGTCCTCGCGGCCGTATGCGTCGAGCGACCGGTCGAAGTAGCCGGACTCCCCGTTCACATTGACGTACAGGCTGTCGAAGCTTGTGCCGCCCTGGTCGAGGGCCTCGTGCAGCACGTCGCGGACATGGCCCAGCAGCTCGGCCGACTTCGGGCGAGTCAGGGTCGCCGTCGGCCGTTCGTAGTGCAGCGCGGCGCGCCAGAGCGCCTCGTCCGCGTAAATGTTGCCGATGCCGCTGATGAGGGCCTGGTCGAGCAGGGCGCGCTTGACCGTCGTACGGCGCAGTCGCAGCGCCGCGGCGAACGCGGCGTCGTCGAAGGCCGGGTCGAGCGGGTCGCGGGCGATGTGCGCGATCACGTCCGGCAGCCCCTCGGGGGTGGTCTCGTGCAGCGAGAGTCCGCCGAAGGTGCGCTGGTCGACGAAGCGCAGCTCGGTGCCGAGCGCGTCGTCGAAGCGGATCCTGATCCGCAGATGCTTCTGGTCGGGCATGTCCTGCGGCTGTACGAGGAGCTGGCCGCTCATGCCGAGGTGGCCCAGGAGCGAGGACCCCGCCTCGTCCAGTGGCACCCACAGATACTTCCCGCGCCGCATCGCCCTGCCGAACCGCAGCCCGCGCAGACGGGCGGCGAAGTCCGCGCCGCCCGCCGGGTGGCGGCGGACCGCGCGCGGGTGCAGGACGTCGACCTCGGCGACGGTGCGCCCGGTGACCCAGCGCTCAAGACCGCGCCGTACGACTTCGACCTCGGGAAGTTCGGGCACGGTCGCTCCTTGGCTCGGCTGGTCATCGGGGGTGCGGACAGCGAGAGCCCCCCGGTGCGCGTCAGGCACCGAGGGGCTCCCGTCGGGGTCAGGCCGGAGCGACGTCCGTGCCGGGCACCGGGGTGGCGGCGGCCCCGGCCGCTGCCTCCGGCGCTTCCGCGGCGGCGCTGATCTCACGCCAGGCGGACTCCGCCGCCTGCTGCTCCGCTTCCTTCTTGCTACGGCCAGTGCCGGTGCCGTACGAGACACCACCGACGCGAGCGGCAGCAGTGAAGGTCTTCTCGTGATCGGGGCCGGTCTCCGAGACGAGGTACTCGGGGACTCCGAGACTCATCCTGGCGGTGAGCTCCTGGAGACTGGTCTTCCAGTCCAGGCCGGCACCGAGGTTGGAGGACCTGTCGATCAGCGGGTCGAAGAGCCGGTGCACCAGCTCCGAGGCCGCGCCGAGGCCCTGGTCGAGATAGACGGCGCCGATCACCGCTTCAAGGGTGTCGGCGAGGATGGAAGCCTTGTCCCGGCCACCCGTGCCCTCTTCACCGCGGCCGAGCCGGATGAAGGAGCCGAGTTCGAGGCCGCGGCCCACTTCCGCGAGCGCCCGCGAGTTGACCACAGCGGCCCGCAGTTTGGCCAGTTGGCCTTCCGGCAGGTCGGGGTGGATGCGGTACAGCGTGTCCGTGACCACCAGGCCGAGCACCGAATCCCCGAGGAATTCGAGCCGCTCGTTGGTGGGCAGACCGCCGTTCTCGTACGCGTACGAACGGTGGGTCAGCGCACGCACCAGAAGGGCGGACTCGAGGTGGTAGCCGAGCCGCCCTTCCAGAAGCGTGTGGGACGAGGCTGTGTTGACGTTGTCTGCCTGCTTCTTCGTGCTGGACAACTCAGACATCGTGCCTCTCACCAGCCGCTCAGACCTCGAGGACCTGGCGCTTGTTGTACGTGCCGCAGCTCGGGCACGCGATGTGCTGGAGCTTCGGCTCCTGGCAGCGCTCGCACGAAACCAGGGTGGGGACCGCAGCCTTCCACTGCGACCGGCGGTGGCGCGTGTTGCTGCGCGACATCTTCCGCTTCGGAACAGCCACGGCTACTTCTCCTGCTTCTCGTCGACGCCGGTCCCGGCGCCGCCCATGTTGTCCTTCTCGCCGTCCTGAACGGTCTCGGCGAGTTCCTGCAGTGCCGCCCAACGCATATCGACGGCATCGTGATGGTGACCGGGATTCTCGTCCAGCCTGATTCCGCATTCGGAACACAGACCGGCACAGGTCTCCTTGCACACCGGCTGCAGCGGCAGTGCGAGCACCACCGCGTCACGCAGCACCGACTCGAGGTCGAACAAGTCGTCCTCAAGGAAGTACCTGTCCTCGTCGTCCTCGGCGTCGTCGGCCGGTTCCGCGCTGGCGCGGCCCCGGTCATCGGCGTCAGGGTACGAGAACATCTCCTGGAAATCCGCTGCGACCTCCAGTCCCAGCGGCTCCAGACACCTTACGCACTCGCCCTCGGCCGTCGCACGGACGGTGCCCGTGACGAGCACCCCCTCCATGACGGATTCGAGGCGGAAGTCCAGCTCCACGGGCGCGCCTTCCAGCACACCGATGACCCCGTCGATGCCGAGATCCCCGGGCGCTTCCACCGAGCGGGTGAGCCGCTTGAGGGTACCGGGACGCCGGCCCAGCTCGCGTGTATCGAACACGAGGGGGTTGCGGTGGTCGAGGTGACCGTTCAGGGCTCTTCCTGCTTTCGAAATCATGTGCGATGTGAAGCTCTTCGGTGGGCCGGCCCGATCCGGGAAGGAAACGGGCAGCCGAGATCGCGGGCATACGCGCGACCGAGGAGCCAGGATACTGGACGCGCCGCCCAGCTCCCAATCCGGTCGTATCCGCCCGCCGGGCCGGTCCGCTCAGCGGCCCTGCTCGTACCGGCGCAACTGGTCCAGGTCGATCATGCTGGTGTCGAACAGACTGGTCTCGTCCAGCGCGCCGTCGCTCTGCGCCGGGAGCCCGGCCGGCTGCTGCGGCCAGCCGTACTCCTGCGGGGGCCGCTGTCCCTGCCCGCTCGGGTCGTAGGTCTGCTGCTGGTAGGCGCCGTACGGGTCGGGCTGCTGCTGGTAGCCGTAGCCGTCCGGCTGGAGCGGCTGGTCCTGGTAGGCGTACGTCTGCGCGTACTGCGGCTCCGGCTGCGCGGCGGGGGCGTACCCCGGCATCGTCCCCGTGCCATAGGGCGGCTGGGACGGGTCGGCGTAACCCGCCGGCGAGGGGTCCGCGTAACCGGGCTGGGACGGCACGGCGTATCCCTGCTGCGGCACCTGGTCCGGGTACACCGGCCCGGGGGCCGTATCGCCGTAACCGGACCTGAGGTCCGTGCCCGCCACCTCGGCCAGCACCGCCCAGTGGTCCTCGTCGCTGGTCTGCGCCCCGCCGCCCGCCGCGTCCTGGGCCGCCATGTGCGCGCCGAGATCGTCCGTCGCGACCCGGCCGTGCAGCTTCTGCCGGCCGCGGCCTACGGCCTCCAGGGTCTTGGAGAGCACGGCCTCGAAGGCACCGAACTTTGCGTCGACGTACGCGTCCGCACGCTGCCGGAGCGTCTCCGGGTCGGTGCTGCGCTCGGGGGCGTCCGCGAAGTCGGGGTCCTGGTAGCCGTCCTCGTCGAACCCCCCGCCGCGGCCGAGCAGCTTCTCCCGGCCGCGGTCGACGGAACCGATGGTCTTGGTGAGGACCACCTCGAAGTTGGCGAGCTTGCTGTCGACGTACTCGTCGGCCTCGGCGCGGACCTCGGCGGCCTCCCTGCGGGCCTCGGACAGGATCCGGTCCGCCTCACCCTGGGAACGCCGCGCGATCTCCGTCTCGGAGACCAGCGAACCGCTCCGGACGCGGGCCTCCTCGATAATCCGCTCCGCCTCCTGGCGGGCCTGTGCCACGAGGTGCTCGCGGTCGCCGATGAGTTCCTTGGCGTCGGCGAGCGAGCTGGGCAGCGCTTCCCGTACCTCTTCGAGCAGGTCGAGCAGCTCGGTGCGGTTGATCACACACGACGCCGACATGGGCATGGAGCGGGCGTTCCCGACCGTTTCGACGATCTCGTCGAGCTTCTTCTGCACGTCCACCGTGTGCTCGCCACTCTCTGCTGCTGTTGGAGACGGACGGGACGACTGTACGGCCAGTCGCCTTCCGCCCGACACCGGGTGACGGACGGTCAGGCCTTCACTTCCGGCCGAGACGCTCCGTCAGGGCTTCGTGGACCCGCGGCGGCAGCAGGTGCGACACATCGCCACCCCAGGTCGCGACCTCTTTGACCAGCGAGGACGACAGGAAACTATAGATGGGATTGGTCGGCACGAAGAGTGTCTCGACGCCGGAGAGCCCGTTGTTCATCTGGGCCATCTGCAATTCGTAGTCGAAGTCGCTCACGGCCCGCAGGCCCTTCACGATCGCCGGGATGTCGCGCTGCTTGCAGAAGTCGACCAGGAGGCCGTGGAAGGACTCGACCTCGACATTGCCGAAGCCGGCGGTGACATCGCGGATCAGTTCGATCCGCTCCTCCACCGTGAACAGCCCTTTCTTGGACTGGTTGATCATCACCGCGACGTGTACGACGTCGTACAGCTTGGAGGCACGGCCAATGATGTCGAGGTGTCCATTGGTGATGGGGTCGAACGACCCCGGACAGACGGCGCGGCGCAATGTGTTTCCCTCCCTCTCCGGTCCGGTCATCGTGCGTCTTCGCACGTAGAGGCGGCGCGACCGTACCAAAGCGTTCCCTCGCCGTAACGACGGGCCCGCAATGGCTCGAATCCCGCGGGCCAGTTGAATTCCCCGCCCCTGGTGCTCCGCTCCACGGTGACGAGAGCGCCGTCGCTGAGCCACCCCTGAGCACGGAGTGTGAGCAGGATCTCGCCAAGATCGCCGTCGGTCACGGCGTATGGCGGGTCGAGGAACACCACGTCGTACGGATCGGCGGGCGCCGGTCCTGTCATGGTCTGTTCGGCTTTGCCGGTACGTACCTCGGCGCCGGGGAGACCGAGCGTGCGCACGTTGTCGCGTACGGTACGCACCGCGCGGGCGTCGGCCTCGACGAGCAGGGCGTGCGCCGCGCCGCGGGAGAGCGCTTCGAGGCCGACGGCTCCGGAGCCCGCGTACAGATCGGCGACACGGATGCCGTCGAGGGTGCCCAGGAGCGCTTCCCAGGTGGAGAAGAGGCCCTCGCGCGCACGGTCGGACGTGGGGCGGGTGCCGGTGCCGGGCGGGACGGCCAGGCGGCGTCCGCCGGCCGAGCCGGCGATCACGCGGGTCATGGGTGTCTGGTCCTCGGGTCGCGGGCGGCACACAGGGCGTTCATGTGCCGTGCACCCACGATATGGCGTCGGGGCCGACCGGGCGGGCCGGGAGCCCGCCCCGGCCGGGCTGTGTCCCGCGGCTGCTGGGTCACCCCTTGTCGAAGTACTCCTCCCTCTCCTTGTCGAGGAGGGCGTCGAGCGCCGTACGCAGCTCCGGCAGCCGCTCCAGCTCCGGGTCGGCGGCCACGACCGTGACAGCCTCCTGGCGCGCCGCGGCGATGACCTCCTCGTCGTCGATGACGCTGAGGACCCGCAGCGAGGACCGGACACCGGACTGGGCCTGCCCGAGGACATCGCCCTCGCGGCGCTGCTCCAGGTCGATCCGGGACAGCTCGAAGCCGTCGAGGGTGCCCGCGACCGCCGC
>DATCWZ010000494.1:0-8785 GCA_036566065.1 Streptomyces sp.
ACCCGCACCTCGACCGAGCCGCCAGGCGCCCGGTCGGCGAGCGCGTCGGCGAGCAGCCGCGTGCAAGCGGCCAGCGCCTGCCGGTCGTACGAGATGCTGAGGCCAGTCGCCTCGTGGAGGTCGTCCGTGTGGACGACGAGCTCGACCGTCCGGGTGACCAGGAAGTCCCCCAGCCTCATGCTGCCCGCCCGGGTCGCCACCAGCCGGTCCTCCACGTCGGCCGGCACCAGTTCGCCGAACCGGTCGGCGGTCTCCCTGTACAGCGCGTCAAGATCTGGGTGCTCGGCGGCCAGCTCAAGGGTGGCTTCCGCGATCCCCTCGGCGCGCCCGGCGGTCGAAAACGGCCAGGCGAGCAGGGGGACCTCGGGCTTGGCCCCGGCAGCCGGGGGCAGCTCCAGGTCGCGGTCGGACGGGCCGACGGCAAGCGCCAGATGGGCGGCGAGCTCGCGTACGGTCCAGTCCCCGAGCCGGGTTGGCAGGGCGAGCTGCGCCGGGGTCAGGGCGCGGACCGCTTCCCGTACATGGCCGAACTGGGCCAGGACCGCGGTACGGGTCCGGGTGATGTCGTACGTACGGAGGCGTCTCTTGGCCGGGGGCATGCGGCCGAGGTTAACGCTCCGGATCCGCGGCCGACCGGGCCGCCGGGGTGCGCGGGGTGCCGGGCGGGGCAGCGGGTGCGGCCTCGAACGTCTCGTCGTCCGCCGCTGGAGCGAGCCGATTGCCGACGATCCGCCTCGCGCCGACGCGTACGGCCCCGCCCGGAACACCGGGCGAGGCCGTACGCGTACACACACCTATCCGCGTCAGGCGAAGAGGCCCGCCAGGGTGCCCTCGTGCGCCGTACGCAGCTCGTCCAGCGCGATGCTGAACTCGCCCTGGACCTCGATCTCCGCGCCGTCCACGACACCGATCCGGGCCACGGGCAGCCCCCGCGCCCCGCACATGTCGTTGAACCGGAGCTCCTCGCCGCGCGGGACCGCGACAACCGCCCGCCCCGCGGACTCCGAGAACAGGAACGTGAACGCGTCCAGCCCCTCCGGCACGACCAGCCGTGCGCCCTTCCCGCCGCGCAGGCAGGACTCGGTGACGGCCTGGATGAGGCCGCCGTCGGAGAGGTCGTGCGCCGCATCGATCATGCCGTCGCGGGAGGCCGAGATGAGGATCTCGCCGAGCAGCTTCTCGCGCCCCAGATCCACCGCGGGCGGCAGTCCGCCCAGGTGCTGGTGGATGACCTCGGACCAGGCCGAGCCGCCGAACTCCTCGCGGGTGTCACCCAGCAGATACAGGAGCCGGCCCTCTTCGGCGAAGGCGACCGGCGTACGCCGGGTGACGTCGTCGATCACGCCGAGCACGGCCACCACCGGCGTCGGGTGGATCGCCGTTCCGCCGGTCTGGTTGTACAGCGACACATTGCCGCCGGTGACCGGGGTGCCGAGCTCCAGGCAGCCGTCCGCCAGACCGCGGGTGGCCTCGGCGAACTGCCACATGACGTCCGGATCCTCGGGCGAACCGAAGTTCAGGCAGTCGGAGATGGCCAGCGGCCGGGCGCCGGACGCGGCGACGTTACGGTACGACTCGGCCAGCGCGAGCTGCGCACCCGTGTACGGGTCGAGCTTCGCGAACCGGCCGTTGCCGTCGGTCGCCATGGCCACGCCCAGATTCGACTCCTCGTCGATCCGGACCATGCCCGCGTCCTCGGGCATCGCGAGCACCGTATTGCCCTGGACGAAGCGGTCGTACTGGTCCGTGATCCAGGACTTGGACGCCTGGTTCGGCGCGGCGACCAGCTTGAGGACCTGCGCGCGCAGCTCGGCGCCGTCGGCCGGGCGCGGGAGCCTGCCCGCGTCGTCGGCCTGCAGCGCGTCCTGCCAGGACGGCCGGGCGAACGGCCGGTGGTAGGTGGGGCCCTCGTGGGCGACGGATCGCGGCGGTACGTTCACGATCTGCTCGCCGTGCCAGAAGATCTCAAGCTGCGAGCCCTCGGTCACCTCGCCGATGACGGTGGCGATGACGTCCCACTTCTCGCAGATCTCCAGGAAGCGGTCCACGTGCCGCGGCTCGACGATCGCGCACATGCGTTCCTGCGACTCGCTCATGAGGATTTCCTCGGGCGAGAGCGAGGAGTCGCGCAGCGGCACGGTGTCCAGCTCGACGCGCATGCCGCCGGAGCCCGCGGAGGCCAGCTCGCTCGTGGCACAGGAGAGCCCGGCGCCGCCGAGGTCCTGGATGCCCGCGACGAGCTTCTCCTTGAAGATCTCCAGGGTGCACTCGATGAGGAGCTTCTCCTGGAACGGGTCGCCGACCTGGACGGCGGGGCGCTTGGTGGGCTTGGCGTCGTCGAAGGTCTCCGAGGCCAGCACGGAGACGCCGCCGATGCCGTCGCCGCCGGTGCGGGCGCCGTACAGGATGACCTTGTTGCCGGGGCCGGAGGCCTGGGCGAGGTGAATGTCCTCGTGCTTCATCACGCCGATGCAGCCGGCGTTGACGAGCGGGTTGCCCTGGTAGCAGGCGTCGAAGACGACCTCGCCGCCGATGTTCGGCAGGCCGAGACAGTTTCCGTAACCGCCGATTCCGGCGACGACACCCGGCAGGACGCGCCTGGTGTCGGGGTGGTCGGCGGCGCCGAACCGCAGCGGGTCGACAACCGCGACCGGGCGGGCGCCCATGGCCAGGATGTCGCGGACGATGCCGCCGACGCCGGTGGCCGCGCCCTGGTAGGGCTCGATGTACGAGGGGTGGTTGTGCGACTCGACCTTGAAGGTGACCGCGTACCCCTGGCCGACGTCGACGACACCGGCGTTCTCGCCGATGCCGACGAGCATCGCGTCATTGGCGGGGGCCTTCTCGCCGAACTGCTTGAGGTGGACCTTGCTGCTCTTGTACGAGCAGTGCTCGGACCACATCACGGAGTACATGGCGAGCTCGGCGCCGGTGGGGCGGCGGCCCAGGATCTCGCGGATCCGGGCGTACTCGTCCTCCTTGAGGCCGAGCTCCTTCCAGGGCTGAGCGGTGTCCGGGGTCTCGGCCGCGTGCTTGACCGTGTCGAGGCTCATGCGTTGACCAGCTTCTTGATGACCGAGCTGAAGAAACCGAGACCGTCCGTGCGGCCGGTTCCCACCAGCGGGTCGACGGCGTGCTCGGGGTGCGGCATCAGTCCGACGACATTGCCCGCGGCGTTGCAGACGCCCGCGATGTCGCGCAGCGAGCCGTTGGGGTTCACATCGGCGTAGCGGAAGACCACGCGGCCCTCGGCCTCCAGTTCGTCGAGCGTGTGCTCGTCGGCGGTGTACCGGCCGTCCACGTTCTTCAGCGGTACGGAGATCTCCTGGCCCGCCGAGTAGTCCGAGGTCCAGGCCGTCTCCGCGTTCTCCACCCGCAGCTTCTGGTCGCGGCAGATGAAGTGGAGGTGGTTGTTGCGGAGCATCGCGCCGGGCAGGAGATGAGCCTCGGTCAGAACCTGGAATCCGTTGCAGATACCAAGGACCGGCATCCCGGACTTCGCCTGCTCGATGACGGACTCCATGACCGGTGAAAAGCGGGAGATGGCTCCGGCCCGCAGATAGTCGCCGTACGAGAATCCGCCGGCCAGGATCACCGCGTCGACCTGCTTGAGGTCCCTGTCACGGTGCCAGAGCGAAACGGGTTCGGCACCGGCGATGCGCACGGCTCGCAGGCCGTCCTGGTCGTCGAGCGTGCCGGGAAAAGTGATGACGCCGATTCGGGTGTTACCGAGACCCGAGGGGCCGCCCACACGGGTGGCGATGGGAGACGGGAGGGAGGTCACTTCGTCTCCCCGGCCTTCTCGGACTCGACGGTGACGGCGAAGTCCTCGATGACGGTGTTGGCGAGGAAGGTCTCGGCCATCTCGTGAATACGGGCGAGAGCGGCATCATCGACCGGCCCCTCGACCTCCAGTTCGAAACGCTTTCCCTGACGTACGTCCGCGATCCCCTCGAAGCCGAGACGGGGCAGCGCGCGCTGCACGGCCTGTCCCTGCGGGTCGAGGATCTCCGGCTTGAGCATGACGTCGACTACGACGCGTGCCACTGGCACTCCCGGTGGTGTGGTGCGGCTGGTCTCCGAGGGGTCCCCCAGATCCCGTGCGGGTCCACTCAGCGTACCTGGCCCAGAATTCTACGCGGGTAGATATCATGGAGCATGATCATGCCGGGATATCCGCGACGACGGGACGCGGGGAATGTTCCGTGAAAATGCTCACCGGATTGCGTGCGGACACGCTGATGCAATTGGCCGGGCTTCACATTACGGCGCCCGTCGCTGTACAAATGATTACGGGAGAATGCAGCATTGCTCCCGGAACAGTCGACATCAGTCGATCCGCATCCGCCTGACAGCCGGAAGGCCGGCATCAGCGCATACCAGATGCGAAGATGCCGTAGGAAAGGACCGATATCCGTGGCTCAGCGTGTAGTGGTTTCGATCTCCGACGACATCGACGGGGGAGAAGCGGCGGAAACGGTCACCTTCGCCCTCGACGGGAAGTCGTACGAGATCGACCTCAATCCCGCCAATGCAAAGAAACTGCGCAAGACCCTGGCTCCGTACGTGGCAGCCGGCCGGAAGCGGACAAAGGCCGGCAAGCGCGGCAAGGCCCCCGTGTCGTACCGGCACACCGCGGTCGCCCCCGCCCCGGCGGCGGTACGGGCCTGGGCCAAGTCGCACCGGATGGAGGTGCCGGCCCGGGGACGGATCCCCAAGAAGGTCTACGAGGCGTTCAACGCCGCGAGTTGAGCACGGGGGGCCTGGAGCGCGGCGCCTCGCGGCGCTCCCGGCGGGCCCTTCGGCGACTCCTCGGGGAGCCGACTTGCACAACACCCCCGCAGGTCGGATAGAGTCTGGAGCACGCCGAAGGGCAAGGCCGAAAAAGCCGGGCCCCAAGCAGCGTGCGGGTGTAGTTCAGTAGTAGAACATCCCCCTTCCAGGGGGAAGGCGCAGTGTGCGATTCCTGTCACCCGCTCTCATTGCCTTGTCCGGCCACTTCGGTGGATCGGGTAGAGTGATGGTCGTTCCGAAAGGCGAAAGCCACTCGGCGACAATGCGGACGTAGCTCAGTTGGTAGAGCGCAACCTTGCCAAGGTTGAGGTCGCCAGTTCGAACCTGGTCGTCCGCTCTTGATCGAAGGCCCTGGTCGATAATCGACCGGGGCCTTTGTCGTGCCCGAACCACTCGGGTCCGCAGGCGGTGTGAACGACGCCACATGCGTACGGTCGTACGAATCACATACCGGACGGCTGCGGCGTTGGGTATAGTGGGCACCGCGCGAAGGCGCGATGCGGACGTAGCTCAGTTGGTAGAGCGCAACCTTGCCAAGGTTGAGGTCGCCAGTTCGAACCTGGTCGTCCGCTCCGCACAGGAAGGCCCCGGTCCTCGTGACCGGGGCCTTCCTGATGTTCGTGTTACGACCAGTTGGTGCCGGTCAGACGCTCGTACGCCTCCAGGTACTTGGCCCGGGTCGCGTCGACGATCTCCTGCGGGAGCGCAGGGGGCGGCTGCTCGCTCTTGCGGTCCCAGCCGGAGACGGGCGAGGTCAGCCAGTCGCGTACGAACTGCTTGTCGTACGACCGCTGCGCCGTGCCGGGCTTCCAGGTCTCGGCGGGCCAGAAGCGCGAGGAGTCCGGGGTGAGGACCTCGTCCCCGATGAGCAGTTCCTCGCCACCGTCGGCCGCGGTCGTATAGCCGAACTCGAACTTCGTATCGGCCAGGATGATGCCGCGCTCGCGGGCGATGTCACGGGCCCGGCCGTAGACGGCCAGCGTCACCTGGCGGAGCTTGGCGGCCGTCTCGGCGCCGACCTCGCGGGCGACCTCCTCGTACGACACGTTCTCGTCGTGGTCCCCGACGGCGGCCTTCGTGGCGGGCGTGAAGATCGGGGCGGGCAGCTCGGAGCCGTCGACGAGGCCCTCGGGGAGTGCGAGGCCGCAGACCGTGCGCGTCGCGTCGTACTCGAGAAGACCCGAGCCGGTCAGATATCCCCGGGCGACGCATTCGACCGGGACCATCCGCAGCGGCTTGCAGACCAGGGTGCGGCCCGCCCAGTCGGCCGGCGCCCCGGCGGGCAGCTCGGCGGACAGGACGTGGTTCGGCACGAGATCGGAGAGCTGGTCGAACCACCACAGCGACAGCCGGGTCAGGATGCGGCCCTTGTCCGGGATCTCGGTCGGCAGCACCCAGTCGTACGCGGACAGGCGGTCACTGGCGACCATGACGAGGTCGCCGGCCTCATTCCGGTACAGGTCACGCACCTTGCCGGTGTGCAGGTGGGTGAGACCCGGGACCTGCACGGGCTTGGGTTTTTCTACGAAACCGGACACGCTGCCTCCGCGTAGGTTGATCCAGGAGTCGTTCCGATTGTCGCCCATGCGGACCGCTCACGCGCCAGGGGGCTCCTGCGGCGGGTTCAGTCGCGTTTGCAGATCCGGTCGAGCAGATTGGCCGTGGCCCGCTGGATACGGGAATCGACATGGCCCGGGCGGTCCAGCGCCGGCGACCAGGCGAACGTCCCCGACGCGAACACGAGCGCGCCGGACGGGGCCCGGTACAGGGAGGTCTCCTGGTGCCGGGTGGCGCCGTCGCCGTCCTGGTAGGGCGAGTGTGCGAGCAGGATGCGGTTCTCGTGCTCGGGCAGGCTCGTACGCGGGAAGTAGCGGTCGGCCTCGCCCGCGACCAGCCCGTCGATCTCGTCCCCCTCGCCGGCGCCGGTCGCCTCCCAGAGCCAGTGCTCCGCGTTCCGTACGACCAGGGGCCGGGGTTCGGGGACCCGGCCCGCGTACTGAATGCCGAGCAACTGCTGCTCGGGCCGGTCCACTTCGCGCCACAGCGCGGGCTTTCCCGGGCCCCGGCGCTTGCGGCAGGTGAGGAGGCTGTCGGGGACGCCGGACGCGGACGGCGCGAGGCCGACCTGCCAGTACATGGTGTTGGCCGACAGGAAGACGAGCGAGGTGCCGGTGGACCGGGCCAGCTCGACCGTACGCCGCATGGGCACCGACCAGTATTCGTCGTGGCCGGGGAACACCAGGCCCCGGTAGCGGCTGGGATCGACGCGGCCCGCGTGCAGATCGCGGGCGTCGGCGTAGGCGAGGTCGTAGCCGTAGCGCTCGGCCCAGCGGATGAAGTCGTAGGCGTGGCCGACATGGAGGGGCAGGCCCGCGCCCGCGTAGGGCCGGTCGAAGGAGACGGTGGCCGCCGCGTCCTCCTCGCCGAGCAGCCGCCCCTGGTCGTCCCAGGCGTGGTAGAGGCTGGCGCCGGTGCGGCCGTCCTCCGGGTAGAGGTTGTACGCCTGCCAGGTGATGTCCGGCAGCAGGAGCAGCAGGTCGGCGGGGTGCTCGTCCCGGACGGTGAAGGGGATGTGGGAGCGGTGGCCGTCGGCCGTCGTGAGGACGGCGACATGGGCGCCCACCGACCAGTAGCTGGGGATCTGGAGCCGCCAGGAGAGCCACCAGTGGTGGCACGAGACCGTGCGGTCGGCGGTCAGCGGGGCCGGCTGGACGATGCCGGAGAGCCGGGGGCTCGTGGTGATCTTGGCGGCGCCGTCGCCCGCGTAATGGCCGATCCGGTATACGTCGACGGAGAACTGCTGGGGCGGGTCCACGGTGATGTGGAAGTCGATCGCCTCGCCCGGCGCGGCGGCACCGGGTGTCGCGAATCCCTTGATCTGGCGGTGGACGTCATCGGCGCTACGGGTGCCGCCGCCCGTGCCGCCGCGGCCGAGGGACAGATCCGTGTACCAGGGGACGACCTGGCCCGTGGCGTCGAAGTAGGTCTCGCTGCCGCGCAGCCAGGGCAGCGGGCCCTGGCCGAAAGGGTCGCTCACGGCATGCGCGAGGGCCCCCGATTCCCACCGCCGGATCTGCTCCGCCCCCATACCGCTCCCCTCCCTCGAGTCCCCCGGACAACCCTGGTGCGCCGGATCCAGGCGCCGGTCCCCAGCACATCACATAACGCATGCGCGCAGTCACCGTTCGTCGCGAATTTACGTGAACGGAACACGCCCTTCCGGGTATTGCGGCGTTCAGACCAGGCGTACGGGCTTGTCGGTACGCACGCCGACCGCGGAGAGCCAGCACCGCAGCAGGTCCGCGTCCCCGTCCTCGGCGAGGCTGAGCACGGGGGCGCACAGGTCCGTCCTGCGCACGCCGTCGACGAGCAGAACCGGTCCGTCGAGCCAGTCCAGGCCGGGGGCGGCGCCCGCCGTGTCCATGGCTGCGCAGCAGACCATCGCCAGCACGTGGTCGGCGAGCAGCTCCGTGTCCGTACGAGGCGGCTGGAGCGGGAAGAGGGGCGGCGGGCCGGGGCCCCAGAGGTCGAGCGGATCCGGATCTGCGTCCCCCGCGCTGCCCGCATCTCCCGCACCGCTCGCACCCCGCGCACCGGCTTCATCCCGGGCCACCGCGGCGCCGATCCCGGCGGCGAGCTCCTCGCTGCTCCCGCCCGGCCGCGCCAGATGGTCGATGACGCGGGCCAGGGTGGGCATCGCGGGACAGGCCGATGACGCGAGGGGCACAGTCCCCACCCGGACACTTGTGGGCACCCCCATCGCGTCCAGGACCCGGTGCAGCCGGGCGGCCTCCGCGCGCCACTTCCGGTCGACGACCTCGTCCGGATACTGCTGCCAGTCGACGGGGGACCAGTCGGGCCCGCTCTCCGCGGGGCCACCGTGGAAGAGCCGGGCGGCCAGCAGCGAGGCCGCCTCGTCGGCCGCCCCCGGCTCCTCCAGGAGGTCGCAGGCGGGGCGCTCCCCGAGCCGGGAGGCGTAGTCGTCGGCCAG
>DATCWZ010000702.1:0-2763 GCA_036566065.1 Streptomyces sp.
GGCCGTAGGGGCCTCTGTCGTCCTCGTAGCCGTCGTCGGGTGCCATGGAGGCCCCGAAGGCCCTCTCGTCGCCGTACAGGCTCTCGGGCCCGTAGCCGTCGTCGTAGAGGTCGTCATCACGGGTGCCCCCGCCCGCGCGCGCCCTGGCCGCGTCAGCAGCGGCACGGGCCTCCGCGGCGGCGAGGAGCCGCTCCACGGCGGTGGGCTCATGGACCTCGGCCGCCCTGACGAAGTCCTCGTCGAACACCACGGAGGCGAAGTTCTCGTCCGCGCCTCCGCGGTCGTCGTCAGGCTCCCAGCCGTCCGGAAACGGCCTGCCCCCCACGTCGTCCGGCACGGCTTCAGCGTAGCCCCGGCCGGTCGTTTTGGGCAGGGAGCGCACACGATCGACCGGCCGCGGACGCGCGCCCCGTCGCGCCCCTACCGGATGTGGCCGTCGCCCGTGACGATGTACTTCGTCGAGGTGAGCTCCGGCAGCCCCATCGGCCCGCGCGCGTGCAGCTTCTGGGTGGAGATCCCGATCTCGGCCCCGAAGCCGAACTGGCCGCCGTCCGTGAAGCGCGTCGAGGCGTTCACCGCGACCGTCGTCGAATCCACCAATTGGGTGAACCGGCGGGCCGCCGCCTGGGACGTCGTGACGATCGCCTCGGTATGGCCCGAGGACCAGAGCCTGATGTGCGCCACGGCCGCGTCCAGCGACTCGACGACGGCCGCCGCGATGTCGTACGAGAGGTACTCGGTCTCCCAGTCCTCTGTCGTCGCCGCCACCACCGTGGCCTTGGACCCCTCGGCGTAGCCGAGCACCCGCTCATCGCCGTGTACGGTCACACCGGCCGCCGCCAGCGCGTCCAGCGCGCGCGGCATGAAGGCCCCCGCGATGTCCTGGTGGACCAGCAGGGTCTCGGCCGCGTTGCAAACGCTCGGGCGGTGGGTCTTGGAGTTGACGAGGATGTCGACGGCCATGTCCAGGTCCGTCTCCGCGTCCACGTACACATGGCAGTTCCCGGTGCCCGTCTCGATGACCGGGACCGTCGAACCCTCGACGACCGTACGGATCAGGGAGGCACCGCCGCGCGGGATCAGCACGTCGACCAGGCCGCGGGCCCGCATCAGCTCGGTCACCGAGTCACGGCTCTCCCCCGGCACCAACTGCACCGCGTCGGCCGGCAGGCCCGAGCCGCCGACCGCATCGCGCACGACACCGACGAGCGCGGTGTTCGAGGAGTACGCGGACGACGAGCCGCGCAGCAGGACGGCGTTGCCCGACTTCAGGCAGAGCGCGGCGGCGTCGACCGTCACATTGGGCCGAGCCTCGTAGATGATGCCGACCACGCCGAGCGGCACCCGGACCTGGCGCAGATCGATCCCGTTGGGCAGGGTCGATCCGCGGACCACCTCGCCGACCGGGTCGGGCAGCGCCGCCACGTCCCTTACATCGGCGGCGATGGCGCGGATCCTCTCGGGGGTCAGGGTGAGCCGGTCGATGATCGCCTCGCTCGTCCCGGCCGCCCGGGCCCGGGCGACGTCCTCCGCGTTGGCCGCGACGATCTCGCTGGTGCGTACTTCCAGGGCGTCCGCGATCGCCAGCAGGGTGTCGTCCTTCGCCGAACGCGGGAGTGGCGCGATTTCGGCGGCCGCGGCACGCGCCCGGTAGGCGGCCTGGGTGACCGGGGACATGTTGTCGTACGGCGAAAGCGTGGTCATGCCCGCAGGGTAATGCGCCCGCCGCGGGCGTTCATCACCGATCCCGTGATGCGAGACGCCGCCCGGGTCAGTACGGGTGTACCCCGACCGGGGCGGCCGGTGGCGGACCGTATCCCTCGGCGACGCGCTGGTGATAAGTCTCACGGTCGATGACCTCAAGGCCGACGATCTCCCACGGGGGCAGCCGGGCCGTGGAGCGGTGTTCGCCCCAGAGCCGCAGCGCCACCGCCGCCGCGTCATGAAGGTCGCGTGCCTCTTCCCAGTAGCGGACCTCGGCGTGGTCGTTCGCGTACCGGCTGGTCAGCAGGAAGGGATGGTCGTGCGCGAGCTGTTCGAGGCCGCGCCGGACCTCCGTCAGCGGAATCTCGCCGCCGGAGACGCTGAGGGTGATGTGCCACAGCCTGGACGGGGTGCGTTCCTCCTTGACCGGCATCGGTTCCGCCCGGACGGCGCGGTCGGTACGGTCACCACGGTCGGCCCGGTCGCTCCGTTCGCTCCGGTCGCCCACCAGGCCACCGCCGAAGTCGGCTCCCGCTCCGACGCTGGTCAGGGCGCGGCTGCCCGTTCCGCGGGGGGTCGCCCCCGGGCGCGCTCGTCTCACCGGCGGCCTCCTGTGAATGCGTTGCTGTGCTGGCTGACTGCTGGCTGGCTGCGGCTGACCCCGTGCATCCCCGCTACAAAGTTGACCAGTCAGAGGCCCGGCGTGGGGCGGTTTTGCCGAAGCTCTCTGCTGTCCGGCCCGAGTTTCAGCCGTTTCGGGTGGTGTGGCGGGGTACGAGGACGACGAGATCGTCCCTGTGTACGACCTCACGTTCGTAAGCGGGTCCAAGTTCACGCGCCAGCTCATGTGTTGAGCGTCCGAGGAGCTGCGGGATCTCCTTGGCGTCGAAGTTGACGAGTCCCCGGGCGATGGCCCGGCCCGTCAGATCGCGCAGTTCGACCGGTTCCCCGGCGGAGAACCCTCCCTCGACCGCGCAGATCCCGGCGGGCAGCAGCGAGCTGTGGCGTTCCACGACGGCCCGTACGGCTCCGTCGTCGAGGGTCAGCGCACCCTTCGGG
>DATCWZ010000226.1:0-4486 GCA_036566065.1 Streptomyces sp.
CCGGCCCGCGGGCCGTCCGGCGGCACACAGGGCGCTCAGAGCGTCTGGAGCGTCACCAGGGTGATCCGCGCGGCGGCCCCCTCGCCCTCGGTCTCGATCCGCACCCGTTGGCCCGGGCGCAGCAGCCGCAGGCCGCCCGCGTCGAAGGCCGCACCGTCGAAGGCCACCGGGGTCCCGTCGTCGAGCAGCACGCTGCCGGAGCGGGTCCTGGGGTCGTACGTGTACGCGGTCGCCTGCATGAACGCCAGCTTAGGGCCTCTCGTTCGGATCAGGCCGGGCTCGCGTGCCCTGGTGCCGCACCTCGCGGCGTTGTCGTCAGTCGGCGACGCTCCGCGTCGCCTCCCTCCTCCGCCTTGCGATGCACGGCACCAGACCCCGCTCCCTTGTCCGGCCTGATCCAAACGAAAGACCCTAGCCCTTCACGCACACGACCTGCTTCAGCTTCGCGACGACCTCGACCAGGTCGCTCTGCTGCTCGATGACCTGCTCGATCGGCTTGTACGCGGCCGGGATCTCGTCCACGACGCCGGAGTCCTTGCGGCACTCCACACCCCGCGTCTGATCCTCCAGGTCCTGCGTGGAGAACCGCCGCTTGGCCGCGTTACGGCTCATCCGGCGGCCGGCGCCGTGCGAGGCCGAGTTGAACGCCTTCTCGTTCCCGAGGCCCTTCACGATGTACGAGCCGGTCCCCATGGACCCCGGGATGATCCCGAAGTCCCCTGCCCCGGCACGGATCGCGCCCTTACGGGTGACGAGCAGGTCCATGCCGTCGTACCGCTCCTCCGACACGTAGTTGTGGTGACAGGAAATGACCGGCTCGAAGGTGACGCTGGCCTTCTTGAACTCCTTGCGGACCACATCCTGCAAGAGGCCCATCATGATCGAGCGGTTGTACTTCGCGTACTCCTGAGCCCAGAACAGATCATTGCGGTACGCCGCCATCTGCGGGGTGTCCGCGATGAAGACCGCCAAGTCACGGTCAACGAGGCCCTGGTTGTGCGGAAGCTTCTGGGCCTGCCCGATATGGAAGTCGGCGAGCTCCTTGCCGATATTCCGGGACCCGGAGTGCAGCATCAGCCAGACCGCTCCCACCTCATCAAGGCAGATCTCGATGAAGTGGTTGCCGCTTCCGAGTGTTCCCATCTGCTTTGTGGCGCGTTCCTGACGGAATTTGACCGCATCGGCGATCCCGTCGAACCGCGACCAGAAGTCGTCCCAGCCAGAGGTCGGGAAGCCGTGCAGCCTCGCGGGGTCCACGCCGCTGTCGTGCATCCCGCGGCCGACCGGGATGGCCTGCTCGATCTTCGACCGCAGCCGGGACAGGTCACCGGGCAGGTCGTTGGCCGTCAGCGACGTCTTCACCGCGGACATCCCGCAGCCGATGTCCACGCCCACCGCCGCCGGGCACACCGCGCCGTGCATCGCGATCACCGAACCGACGGTCGCGCCCTTGCCGTAGTGAACGTCCGGCATCACGGCGAGCCCCTTGATCCAGGGCAGCGTGGACACGTTCCGCAACTGGCGCATCGCCACGTCCTCAACCGACGCCGGGTCGGCCCACATCCGGATGGGAACCTGCGCTCCCGGTACCTCTACGTACGACATAACCCCTCGATTCCCCCGGAAAGTCCTAAAGCGCAAAACCGGCGCCAAGATCGGCAAAAGTGTTGGCCGACCGGCATTCACAGCGGCGCGTGCGATAGACATTGTGTCCATCGGCCGCCCTCGGGCGGCAACCCGTTTTCGTACCACCGAAGGGAGCCTGGGAACCGTGCGACACAAGGCGTACGTACCCGGCGTCGCGCTCCTGGCGGCGCTCGTCGTCGGCTGCAGCGCCGGTTCCGGCACCGGCGGCCAGGCGGCCGACAGCAAGCCGGGCAGCCCGTCGGTCACACCCGCACCCCCCGGCAAGTACCGGACGCTGCCCGATTCGTGCCGTGCCGTGCCGCTCTCCATGCTGAAGGACCTGCTGCCGGGCGCGGCCGAACTGCCCGAGAAACAGCAGGAGAAGGTGTACGAGGGCACGCCCGCCGTCACCTACGACACCGACCGCAAGGTCGGCTGCGGCTGGAAGTCCGAGTCCGCCGACGCCTCCCGGAACCTGAGCATCGACTTCGAACGCGTCGTCTCGTACGACCCCTCGGTCAGCGACGACGACCAGGCGCGCGAGGTGTACGAGAAGAAGGTGACCGCCGCCGGTCTGCCCGCCACCATGCCCTCCGCGGGCGACACATCCGGGCACTCCGCCCCGGCCACCGCGGCCTCCGGCACCCCCTCCCCTCTGGGCGGCGGCCCCGGGGAGAACCTCAGGCCCCGCACACTCGACGACCTCGCGGATGCCGCATTCCTGGACGATGTGCTCACCCGGGCAGGTTCCACCGCCCAGCACCGCACGGTGAGCGTGGTATTCCGCACATCGAACGTCATCGTCACCGTCGAGTACACCGAGCAGCCCGCCCTCATCACCCAGGTCCCCGACAGCAAGGAACTGCAGGAGAAGGCCCGGGCGCTGGCCCAAAAGCTGGCCGGGACGCTCAGCGAATAAGCCCCCCGTCCGCGGCCCCGCACAGGACGCCCGAGGCGTGCGGGCTTGTCCGGCAGTGGCGGCATCCGGCCGCCGTCCGTCGTACCGTGGCCCTCCGGACGAACCCACCCGACGAACCCGACCCGCCCCATCCGAGTGAAGGAACCATGCACCGATCAGCCCCGCGACTGTCCCGCATACTCGCCTGCGCCGCCGTCCCGGTGATGCTCGTCGCCGCCGGCTGCTCGTCGGACTCCGACAGCGGCAAGGACTCGGACACCCCCTCCGCCACCTCGACGCTCGGGAGCCCGTCGCAGGACCGGGTCGAGCCCGCGAAGTTCGCCGCGCTGCCCGAGCCGTGCGCCTCGATCTCGCAGAAGACGGTCAAGGACCTGGTGCCCAAGGCCAAGAACAAGTCCGGCACCAGCGGCCACTCCAGCGATGTCACCGCGCGCGGCGGCTGCTCCTGGAACGGCCTGGACGACAACGGCATCAAGGGCTCGCAGTACCGCTGGCTCGATGTCGCCTTCACCCGCTTCGAATCCGACCAGGCCCTCGGCAGCGGCGCCAAGCGCGCGACGGACGACTACACCAAGCAGGTCGCCAAGGCCCAGGCGGCCGAGGGCGCCAAGAACGTCGCGGCCAAGCCGGTGGCGGGCACGGGCGAGCAGGCCACCGCCATCACGTACGACCTCACCAAGACGAAGGAGGACTTCCGCTACGCCACGATCGTCGCCCGTACCGGCAATGTGGTCGTCACACTGAACTACAACGGCGCGGGCTACGCGGGCGCCAAGACACCCTCGGCGGACGGCATCCTCAAGGACGCCGAGAAGGCTGCCAAGGAGGCCGTCGCCGCGGTCGCCACCGCCGGCACGTCGCCCTCCCCCGCCACCGGCAAGACCTCCGCGAAGCCGTCCGCTTCGGCGTCGGCCAAGGCCGACGACAACTCGTAACCCGGCCCGCCGGAAGCCCCAACACACCTCCCCGCGTCACGCGATCCGCACACATGTGCCAGGCTGTGCCCGCGCCGGGCACAGAAAAGCCGGGCGGTGACCGAGGCCGGGAGGGGATCGCGGGTGGCCGCGACGCAACTGACACGCACGCACCGAGTGCTCATCGGGATCGTCGTCGCGGGCGCGGTGCTCATCGCCGCGATCGGATTCGCGGGCTCGTACGCCGCCGTGCGCGAACTCGCGGAGGAGAAGGGCTTCGGGCAGTTCTCCCTCGTCTTCCCGATCGGCATCGACGCGGGCATCTGCGTCCTGCTCGCACTGGACCTGCTGCTCACCTGGCTGCGCATCCCGTTCCCGCTGCTGCGCCAGACCGCGTGGCTGCTGACCGCCGCCACCATCGCGTTCAACGGCGCCGCCGCCTGGCCCGACCCGCTGGGCACCGGGATGCACGCGGTGATCCCGGTGCTGTTCGTCGTGTCCGTCGAGGCCGCGCGGCACGCGGTGGGCCGCATCGCGGACATCACGGCCGACAAGCACATGGAGGGCGTACGGCTCACGCGCTGGCTGCTGTCGCCCGTACCCACGTTCAAGCTGTGGCGGCGAATGAAGCTGTGGGAGCTGCGCAGTTACGAGCAGGTCATCAAGCTCGAACAGGACCGGCTGATCTACCAGGCCAGGCTGCAGGCCCGGTTCGGCCGCAACTGGCGGCGCAAGGCGCCGATCGAGTCGCTGATGCCGCTGCGGCTGGCGAAGTACGGTGTGCCGCTCGCCGAGACCGCCGCCTCGGGACTGGCCGCGGCGGGCGTCGAGCCCGTCCTGCTGCCGCCCGCCCCGGCGGCCCCGGCGACCGTCGTCGACGCCGGGCCGCAGCAGGCCGAACTGCCGTACGAGCCGCAGAGGCAGCCGCAGCCGCAACAGGGTCAGCCTCAGTGGCAGGACGCGGAACCGCCGTACGAGCAGCACGAGGACTACTGGCCGCAGGAAGAACCCGACGACTTCCAGGGCA
>DATCWZ010000737.1:0-2834 GCA_036566065.1 Streptomyces sp.
GGGAGCGGGCCCCGCCCACCACGGTGCTAGCAGCGCCACCGGCAGCACGTGGACCAGCACGACCGGTCCCTTGGTCAGCGCGCCCAGGCCGATGCCGGTGCCGCAGGCGAGCCAGCCGGCCAGCCTCCGTCCGCGCCACGCCTCCACGACCCCGCCCACCGCCACCAGCACGCAGGCAGTCAGCAACGTGTCGAAGAGCAGCAGGGTGGAGTAGGTGACCCAGAGCAGGCCGCTTAGGAACGGCAGGGCCGGCCCCTCCTCCACCCTGGGGCGAAGCCGCGCCGCGAGCCGCGCGAGGAGCAGGGCACTCACGAGGCCCAGCAACGGAGGCAGGAGCCGGGGCCACCACTCGGTGACGCCGAACATCCGCCAGCCCAGCAGGATACCCCAGAACAGCGCGGGTGGCTTGTCGCTATAAGGGGCGCCGTTGAGGTGCGGCACCAGCCAATCGCCCCGACGCCACATCTCCCAGGCAACCGAGAGGTATCGCGTCTCGTCGGGCGGCAGCACCGGCCGAAGCGCAAGGGCGATGGCCACCAAGGCGCCCCACACGAGCAGCCAGCTCCAGCCCGGGAGGCCGGGGCGCGGCCGCTCAGGCCTCGGCACCACCCGCCCGACGGATCAGATGCAGATTGCGCAGGTAGACGAAGACCCCGGTGAGCTGACCCAGGATGAACACCGGATCCCGCCGGTACACCGCATAGAACAGCAGCAGCACTCCCCCGCCCAGGCTCAGGTACCAGAACGCCAGCGGCACGACGCTCCGGCCGGCTCGCTCACTCCGCCACCACTGGACCAGGAAGCGCAGGGAGAACGTGGCCTGGCCCAGGAAGCCGATGCCGAGCCACACGGCTCTAGTCATGGGGGTACTCCTCGATGCCCGGGTCGATCGGTCGGTGCTGCAGCCACAGCACGCCGGCGAGATCGGCGAGGCCGGCCCACAGGCGGTCGAACACGCCGTAATGGGAGCGGCCGTGACGACGGGGCCGGTGACTTACCGGCACGGACGCGACGCGCCAGCCGCTCCGGAGAAAGAGCGCGGGAAGAAAGCGGTGCATATGGTCGAAGTGGGGAACCGCCAGGAAGCAGGCCCGACTGAACAACTTGAGCCCACAGCCGCTGTCGGGTGTAGCGTCGCCGAGAAGCCGGGCGCGGACCGCATTGGCCACGCGACCGGCGAATCGCTTGATCCATGGATCCAGGCGACGGCTCCGCTCTCCCACGAGGAGACGAAGGTCTGGCGGAGCCTGCGGGTCGCGGACGATGGTGAGGAGACGGGGGATGTCCGCGGGATCGTTCTGACCGTCACCATCCAGGGTGGCGACCCAGGCTCCCCGCGCCACGGAGACGCCGTGCACGATGGCGGCGCTCTGGCCCGCGCGCGCCCGGTGGCGGACGACTCTCAGTGCGGGGAACTCGGCGCTCAGCGTCGCCAGCAGCCTGGGCGTGTCGTCGTCACTGCCGTCGTCCACGCACACGACCTCATACTCCGCCAGGCCGTCCAGCGCGCCTCGGACCTCGGCCAGCAGGCCCGCAATGTTGTCGGCCTCGTTGTGGACCGGCACCACCACTGACAGCTCCGGACTCACCGCTCGCCTCCCGCTCAGCCGGCGAACGCCGGATAGGGGGAATCTTAGGGACCGGTGTGGCGCATGGGGAGATCGGCCGCGTGTCCGGTGTAGATGACCGGTCTGCGGGCTCCCGCAACTGTTGGGCTTGAGGGGGGCGTGACCCAATTTACGGCACGGCACGGGGATGCGGGCCGCCTCGACCGGCGGCCCAATTTAGCCCCGACACTGGACGGTGGTCGCCTTTATGGGACTTCCTTGATGTTGGCTTGACACTGCCGCCCAAATTCGGACGAGACTTGGATAGCGCGCTTCGCTTCGGACACAGCTTCTACACACCATCGAGTCCATTCCAGGGGGGACCTCTATGAGGTTGATCGCCGCGTTCGCCGCTCTGATTCTTGCGGTCCCGGCCGCTCAGGCTCAGCAAGACGCCTACATCACGGCAAACCCGTACCTGGGCACTACTGTATTACCGTACGACGCCCGCGTGAGCCCCTACAGCTCCTACGGGGCACTGAATCCCTACACGAATGGCGGGGGCAAGATCTACGCGCAGGACGGAACCTACTTGGGGCGCTTGAACGCCAATAAGTACGATACGGAGTCCGTGTCCAACCCGTTTGGCCAATACGGGAGTCCGTACTCAAGCACGTCGATCAACAACCCCTATAGCTCCTACGGAAGCCCCTACTCGTCATTTTCCGCGCGGAACCCCCACACCAGCACGCCACCAATCGTGCGATACGACGACGGCTACTGAATGATCCGCCGCCCCCGAAGGTGGGCGTGCACTTTACGTACGTGGAGAGAGCCAGCGAACCTCCTGGTAAGTGACACCGATAGCGACATCATCATCGGCGGCCTACCCGGAGTGCCAGGCAGCCATGCCCCCTCGGTGCTTTGCTGGCAAAGGCATGCGAACGCCGGGAGTCGAACCCGGACCCCTTGCGGGACAGGATCCTAAGTTCGGGGTAGAGGGAGAGAGCGGACAGGAGCGGACTACGCGAACGTTGTGAGTGTTGGACTTACGCCCAGACCTGTTGTCGCCTGTAGTCTGCACTTGTCTGCTCTTCTGGCAGAGTTACGGCATAGGTGGCTCCGAACCGCTCGCCCGCCTGGCCCCTCGAAACCCCCTCCCCTCTCGCCCGACGCCGGTAGCCCTGGCATAAGTCCTGGTTACACAGGCTGGAGTCCCGGCTCTCGGAAAAATTCCACAACCCAGCCGGAAAAGTTCGCCCCCCCGCCCTGCGCAGTGCTCGTTTA
>DATCWZ010000327.1:0-2296 GCA_036566065.1 Streptomyces sp.
CCCCCAGCCGCTGGATCACCTCCGCCGAGTCCCGTGCCGACGTCCACCGGCTGCGCGCCGAGGCCGACGCCGTCGTGGTCGGCTCCGGCACCGCGCGCGCCGACGATCCCCAGCTCGGCGTGCGCGGCATCGAGGGCGCCGTACAGCCGCTGCGGGTCGTCGTCGACACCTCCGCCACCGCCGTGAAGCCCGGCGCCCGGGTCCTGGACTCCACCGCGCCGACGCTCGTCGCCGTCGCCGAGGACGCGGCGACCGCGCACCTTCCCGAGGCATCGGTCCTCCGGCTGCCGCGGGCCGCGACAGGCCCCGGCCTGTCCGTCCCGGCCCTGCTCACCGCGCTGTACGAGCGGGGCGTCCGCTCCGTACTCCTCGAAGGCGGCCCCGTCCTGGCCGGCTCCTTCGTGGCCGCCGGGGCCGTCGACAAAGTCGTCGGCTATCTCGCCCCCGTCCTGCTCGGCGCCGGACCCGCGGCCCTCGCCGACGCCGGAATCTCCACGCTCACCGGCGCGTTGCGCCTCGACATGACCGAGGCCGTCCGCCTCGGCCCCGATCTGCGCATCACCGCCGTCCCCGCATCCGCCCGGAAGGGAAACTGAAGTGTTCACCGGAATCGTCGAAGAACTGGGTGAGGTCACCGCCGTCGAGAAGCTCGGCGACGCCTCCCGCTTCCGGCTGCGCGGCCCGCTCGTCACCGAGGGCGCCGCACACGGGGACTCCATCGCCGTCAACGGCGTCTGCCTCACCGTCGTGGACCTCGGCGAGCACGAGTTCACCGCCGATGTGATGGCCGAGACGCTCAACCGCTCCAGCCTCGGCGCGCTGGAAACCGGCTCCCGGGTCAACCTGGAGCGCCCCATGGCGCTCGGCGGCCGTCTCGGCGGGCACATCGTGCAGGGCCATGTCGACGGCACGGGCCGCATCATCGAGCGTACGGTCTCCGAGAACTGGGAGGTCGTCAAGGTCGCCCTGCCCGCGGACCTGACGCGCTATGTGGTGGAGAAGGGCTCGATCACCGTCGACGGCGTGAGCCTGACCGTCGTCGAGGCCGGACCCGACTACTTCACCGTCAGCCTCATCCCCACCACGCTCGCCCTCACCACGCTCGGCATCAAGCAGCCCGGCGACCCGGTCAACCTCGAAGTGGACGTTCTCGCGAAGTACGTCGAGCGTCTGCTCGGCGACAGGGCCGCCGCCGAGCCGGGGAGCCCGGTGAAGTGAACGTACTCGACTGGCTGAACTCGCAGGCGTTCACCGCCGTCGGCCAGCACATCATCTGGTCGGACCTGATCGGCAACACGGTCGGCCTTCTCGCCCTGACCCTGGGCTGGCTCCGCTCGGTATGGACCTGGCCCGCCCAGCTCCTGTCCGGCCTGGTGCTGATCGCGGCCAACGTCTCCGTCCAGCAGGCCGGCAGCGTCGGCAAGCAGATGATCGTCGTCGCCGTCGCCGTCTGGGGCTGGCGGCAGTGGACCCGCGGCGGGCAGCGGGCCGGGGACGGCTCCATCGCCGTACGGTTCGCCACCTGGCGCGAGCGCGCCTGGCTGGCGGGCGGCGCCGCGCTCGGCACCCTCGCGGTCGGCGGCCTGTTCACCGCCTTCCCCTCGCTGTCCTGGAGCCCGTGGGCCGACGCGTACATCTTCGCGGGCACGCTCGTGGCGATGCTCGCCCAGGCCCGCGGCATGGTCGAGTTCTGGGTCGCCTGGCTGCTCGTCGACCTCGTCGGCGTACCGCTGAATTTCCACAGCGGACTCGCCTTTTCCGGTCTCATCTACGTCGTCTACGGAGCCCTTGTCCTGTGGGGCCTGCGCGACTGGTGGCTGCGTACGCGGACACCCGCTCTGGAAGGAGCAACTGCATGACTGCCCTGCCCACCTGGCCGCACCGGGAATTCGACGACCGGGCGATTGACGACCTGTCCCTCGACCCCGTCGAGCAGGCGATCGCCGATATCGCCGCCGGACGCCCCGTCGTGGTCGTCGACGACGAGAACCGGGAGAACGAGGGCGACCTCATCATCGCCGCCGAGAAGGCCACACCCGAGATCGTCGCCTTCATGATGAGCGAGTGCCGCGGTCTGATCTGCGCGCCGATGACCGCCGACGAGCTGGAACGGCTCGAACTGCCCCAGATGGTCGAACACAACACCGAGTCGATGCGGACGGCCTTCACGGTCTCCGTGGACGCCTCCGCCGCACACGGGGTGAGCACCGGCATCAGCGCCGCTGACCGCGCCACCACGCTGCGGATGCTGGCGGGCGGCGAGGCGGGCCCCGGCGACTTCGTCCGCCCGGGCCAT
>DATCWZ010000724.1:0-6668 GCA_036566065.1 Streptomyces sp.
GCGGCGGAACCGGCGAAGAAGGCCACGGCGAAGAAGGCCACCCGCACCCCCAAGGCATGACCGCCCCGGCCTCCGGGGTGCGGTGCTCCGGGGGCAGGGCGTGGGTGGGGCGGGCTTTGTCGCTATCGTCGGTTGTGCCGCCGCCTCGGCGGCGCCTTTCGGCGTTGCCGGCGGCTCCCTCGTTCCCCCGTACCCCCGAAATCGTGGAGACCGCATGTCCGGCCTGCCCGCCGCCCGCCGTACCGTGCTGAAGGGTGCCGCTCTCGCCGGTGCCGCCGGGCTCGGTGCGGCCGCCTGCTCGACCGAGTCGAAGCTCGGCCACGCCCGGACGCCCACCCCCACCGCGCCCGTCCCGCTCGGCGCCCCTGAGGACATCCCGGTCGGCGGGGCCAAGCTCTACCGGGAGGAGCGGCTCGTGGTGAGCCGCCCGGCCAAGGGCGAGTACAAGGCGTTCAGCGCCCAGTGCACCCACGCGGGCTGCGTCCTGGACAAGGTCGAGGGCACCCAGGGCAACTGCCCGTGCCACGGCAGCCGCTTCGACGTGACCACCGGCAAGGTACTGCACGGCCCGGCCGGCGTGCCGCTGCCCGCCGTCCCCGTCAGGATCGAGGGCGGAAAGCTTGTCGCAGGCCCCGGCCCCAGTGCCTGACCGCCGGGCGGCCCGTCAGTCCCAGTCCCAGTCGATACCGATGAGACCCGGCCGCACGGCCTGCTCCACCAGATGGACGGTCCGGTGCCTGCCGGTGAGCGTCAGATCCGACCGGGCGCCGCGCGGCGTCCCCGCCGATGCCTGGGTGAAGCGCCTGCACCGTACCGGCAGCGCCGCCTCGTCGAAGCGCACCTGCAGCACGTACTGCCCGCCGGCGAAACGGAAGCCGTGCACATACTCGCCGGACGGCCCGCCCGTACCGTCGTCGAAGCCGTAGCCGAAGAGGTACGTCTCACCGGCCCGCAGCCGGGTGTCGAAGAGCAGCTCCGCCACCAGCACGCCCGTCTCCCGGTTCCAGCGGACCCGCCCCGGCCTGCAGTTCTCCCGGGCGTGCAGCTTGATCCGGGACGGCTCACAGCCCGGATCGCCGCAGTACACCGCCAGATACCGGTCGATGCCGTCCCGGTGGGCCCGCACCAGGTGCTGCGAGTCACGGCCCGCGAGCTCCCGGCCGGGCCCGATCCGCACCCGCTCCTGCTGGCCCACCGTGTGCAGCCCCCCGTCGGCCGGGCACTCGAGTTCCGCCAGCAGCCTCTCCACCGCCTCCGACGACTCGGTCAGCGAGCGGTACGAATGCGACGCCGGGCGCTCCGAATCCTGCCCGGTACCGCTGCCGCCGGGCTCCAGCAGCCGCAGCAGCGAGTTGCCCGGCAGGGCGAGCACCTCCTCCAGGGCCTTCACGGCTCTCAGCGACTCCGGACGCTGCGGGCGCCGTGCGCCCTGCTGCCAGTAACTCAGGCTGGTCACGCCGATCTTGATCCCGCGATACGCGAGATGCTGCTGTACGCGCTGCAGCGGCAGCCCGCGCACCGCGAGCGCGGTGCGCAGCGCGCGATGGAAAGGGCCCGTGTGCAGCACATGCGTCAGTTCGGCCTCGGTGTGACGCATGAGGACCTCCGGTGAACGTTCACGACGGGACGGGAGCGACATCCTCCCGGTGGGAGCGGGGGGCCAGGTGGCCGGGGGAGAACTTTCACAGATTCGCCGTTCCCGTTCACACCGTGGTGTCACCCCGCATTGAAGCGTGTTGACCCGTTCCCGACAACGCTTGATGCTCCTCAACAGCGTGCAGGGCCCCACATACGCGGTTCCCTGTGGTGACGCCCCGCTGTCACCGCCCGCAAGTAGGGTGTGAGACATGGCAGACCCCTCCAGCTACCGCCCCAAGCCGGGACAGATCCCCGACTCCCCGGGGGTCTACAAATTCCGCGACCAGCACCGCCGGGTGATCTACGTCGGGAAGGCCAAGAACCTGCGCCAGCGCCTGGCCAACTACTTCCAGGACCTCGCGCACCTCCACCCGCGCACCCGCACGATGGTCACGACGGCCGCTTCGGTGGAGTGGACGGTGGTCTCCACCGAGGTCGAGGCGCTCCAGCTGGAGTACTCCTGGATCAAGGAGTTCGACCCCCGGTTCAACGTCAAATACCGCGACGACAAGAGCTACCCCTACCTCGCGGTCACGCTCAACGAGGAATTCCCGCGCGTCCAGGTCATGCGCGGAGCCAAGAAGAAGGGCGTGCGCTACTTCGGTCCGTACGGACACGCCTGGGCGATCCGCGAGACCGTCGACCTCATGCTCCGGGTCTTTCCGGTGCGAACGTGCTCCGCGGGCGTCTTCAGGAACGCCGCGCGGACCGGCAGGCCCTGCCTCCTCGGTTACATCGGCAAGTGCTCGGCGCCCTGCGTCGGCCGGGTCACCCCCGAGGAACACCGGGATCTGGCCGAGGACTTCTGCGACTTCATGGCGGGCCGGACGGGTACGTACATCCGCCGCCTGGAGAAGGACATGACACAGGCGGCCGAGGAAATGGAGTACGAGCGGGCCGCCCGGCTGCGCGACGACATCGGTGCGCTCAGGCGGGCCATGGAGAAGAGCGCCGTGGTCCTCGCCGACGCCACGGACGCCGACCTGATCGCGGTGGCCGAGGACGAACTCGAAGCGGCCGTGCAGATCTTCCACGTCCGCGGCGGCCGGGTGCGCGGCCAGCGCGGCTGGGTCACCGACAAGGTGGAGGCGGTCTCCATGCCGGGCCTCGTCGAGCACGCGCTCCAGCAGTTGTACGGCGAGGAGACGGGCGACTCCGTGCCCAAGGAGGTGCTCGTGCCGGCCCTCCCCGAGCACACCGAGGCGATCTCCCAGTGGCTGGCGGAGCGCCGGGGCTCCCACGTCAGCCTGCGCGTCCCGCGGCGGGGCGACAAGAAGGACCTGATGGTTACGGTGCAGCGCAATGCCCAGCAGGCCCTGGGCCTGCACAAGACCAAGCGGGCCTCCGACCTGACGACCCGCTCCCGGGCCCTGGAGGAGATCGCCGGGGCGCTCGGCCTGGACACCGTGCCGCTGCGTATCGAGTGCTTCGACATCTCGCATCTGCAGGGCGATGACGTGGTCGCGTCCATGGTGGTCTTCGAGGACGGGCTCGCACGCAAGAGCGAGTACCGCCGGTTCCAGATCAAGGGCTTCGAGGGGCAGGACGACGTCCGGTCGATGCACGAGGTGATCGGCCGCCGGTTCAAGCGCTACCTCCAGGAGAAGGAGCGCACGGGAGGCTGGGAGGAGCCCGCCACCGACACCGCTCCGCCCCTCGCGGCCGGCGAGGTCCCGGCGGAGGCCGGCCGCGAGGACGACGGCAGGCCCAAGCGGTTCGCCTACCCGCCTCAGCTCGTCGTCGTCGACGGCGGACAGCCGCAGGTCGCCGCCGCCAGGCGCGCCATGGACGAGCTGGGCATCGATGACATCGCTGTCTGCGGCCTCGCCAAGCGTCTTGAGGAGGTCTGGCTGCCCGATGACGACGACCCGGTGGTCCTGCCCCGCTCCAGCGAGGGCCTCTACCTCCTCCAGCGCGTTCGCGACGAGGCCCACCGCTTCGCCATCACCTATCAGCGTGCCAAGCGGGCCAAGCGCGTCCGCAAGAGCCCGCTGAACGACGTCCCCGGCCTCGGCGAGACCCGCAAGCAGGCGCTGATCAAGCACTTCGGCTCGGTGAAGAAGCTGCGCCGGGCCACGATCGACGAGCTCTGCGAGGTTCCCGGGATAGGCCGCAGGACGGCGGAAGCGGTGGCCGCGGCCCTCGCCGGGGCCGCCCCGGCCGGGCCCGCCGTGAACACGGCCACTGGAGAGATCATCGAGGATGACGACGGGGGCAGTACGTCATGACCGAGCACGAGAACACGCACCAGCACGAGAACACGCACGAACACGCGCACGACCGCACCGACCGAGCAGACGGAGCAGCACACGTGAGTACGGCTAGCAGTAAGGACACGGGGGGTGCCGCCACCCCGGCCATCCCCGAGCTGGTGATCATCTCCGGAATGTCCGGCGCCGGGCGCAGCACCGCCGCCAAGTGCCTGGAGGACCTCGGCTGGTTCGTCGTCGACAACCTGCCGCCCGCGCTGATCCCCACCATGGTGGAGCTCGGCGCCCGCTCCCAGGGCAATGTGGCCCGTATCGCGGTCGTCGTCGACGTACGCGGCCGCCGGTTCTTCGACAACCTCCGGGAGTCCCTCGCGGATCTGGAGGCCCGGCACGTCACCCGGCGGATCGTCTTCCTGGAGTCCTCCGACGACGCCCTGGTCCGCCGCTTCGAGTCCGTACGCCGCCCGCACCCCCTCCAGGGCGACGGCAGGATCGTCGACGGCATCGCCGCCGAGCGCGACCTGCTGCGTGAACTGCGCGGCGACGCCGACCTGGTGATCGACACCTCCGGCCTCAACGTGCACGAGCTGCGGGCCAAGATGGACGCGCAGTTCGCCGGTGACGAGGAGCCCGAGCTGCGGGCCACGGTCATGTCGTTCGGCTTCAAGTACGGGCTGCCGGTCGACGCCGACCTCGTAGTGGACTGCCGTTTCCTGCCCAACCCGCACTGGGTCCCCGAGCTGCGCCCGTACACCGGGCTCAGCGAGGAGGTGTCCGAGTACGTCTTCGACCAGCCGGGCGCCAAGGAGTTCCTCAACCAGTACACGGAGCTGCTCCAGTTGATCGCCGCGGGTTACCGGCGGGAGGGCAAGCGCTATGTGACGATCGCCGTCGGCTGCACCGGCGGCAAGCACCGTTCCGTCGCCATGTCGGAGAAGCTCTCCGCACGGCTCGCAGCGGAGGGTATCGAGACCGTCCTCGTCCACCGGGACATGGGGCGCGAGTGACCAGTCACAATCTGCGTCTGCGGCGGCTGAGCAGGGCCACGTCGGCGCTCTCGGGCCGCAAGCGCGGCGGACAGCCCAAGGTCGTGGCACTCGGCGGCGGCCACGGCCTGTCCGCGTCGCTCACCGCACTGCGGCGGATCACCGGCGACCTCACGGCGGTGGTCACCGTCGCGGACGACGGCGGGTCCAGCGGCCGGCTCCGCCGCGAACTCGGCGTGCTGCCCCCCGGTGACCTGCGCAAGGCACTGGCCGCGCTGTGCGGGGACGACGCCTGGGGCCGAACCTGGGCCCAGGTCATCCAGCACCGCTTCGAGTCCAAGGGCGATCTGCACCAGCACGCGGTGGGCAATCTGCTCATCGTCGCCCTCTGGGAGCAGCTCGGCGACCCCGTCCAGGCCCTCGACCTGGTCGGCAGGCTCCTCGGCGCGCACGGCAGGGTGCTGCCCATGTCCGCCGTACCGCTGGAGCTCCAGGCGCTCGTCAAGGGACACGACCCGCGCCGTCCGGACGAGATAGTCACCGTGCGCGGCCAGGCGACGGTCGCGCTGACGCCGGGCGAGGTGCAGTCCGTCCATGTGGTGCCCGCCGACCCGCCCGCCGTACCCGAGGCGGTCGCGGCCGTACTCGACGCGGACTGGGTGGTCCTCGGCCCCGGATCGTGGTTCTCCTCGGTGATCCCCCACCTGCTCGTACCCGAACTCCTGGACGCACTGATCGTCACGAAGGCCCGGAAAGTCCTCTCGCTGAACCTCGCGCCGCAACCCGGTGAAACAGATGGCTTCTCACCGCAGCGTCATGTGGAGGTTTTGGGACGACACGCCCCTAAACTCGCCCTGGACGTGGTGCTGGCCGACGAGGCCGCCGTGCCCGACCGCGCATCCCTCGCCGACGCCGCACAACGGCTCGGAGCCGCGGTCGAGCTGGCGCCGGTGGCCTCACCCGACGGCAATCCGATTCATGACCCGGAGCTGTTGGCCGCCGCGTACGACCGTATTTTTCGGATGCATGGAAGGATCGGCCCATGGCGATGACGCCGGCGGTGAAGGACGAAATCTCCCGGCTTCCCGTGACCCGGACCTGCTGCAGGAAGGCGGAGGTCTCGGCGATTCTTCGGTTCGCGGGCGGGCTGCACCTGGTGAGCGGCCGGATTGTGATCGAGGCGGAGCTGGACACGGCCATGGCCGCGCGCCGGATCAAGCGGGACATCCTGGAGATCTTCGGGCACGGCTCGGAGCTGATCGTGATGGCCCCGGGCGGGCTGCGGCGCGGTTCGCGCTATGTCGTACGGGTCGTGGCGGGCGGCGACCAGCTCGCACGCCAGACCGGTCTGGTGGACGGCCGCGGCCGCCCCATCCGCGGCCTGCCCCCGCAGGTGGTCTCGGGGGCCACCTGCGACGCCGAGGCCGCCTGGCGCGGGGCCTTCCTGGCGCACGGTTCGCTCACCGAGCCCGGGCGCTCCTCCTCGCTGGAGGTGACCTGCCCAGGACCGGAGGCCGCGCTCGCCCTGGTCGGCGCCGCCCGCAGGCTGTCCATCCCGGCGAAGGCCCGCGAGGTGCGCGGCGTGGACCGGGTCGTGGTGCGGGACGGCGACGCGATCGGCGCGCTGCTGACCCGGCTCGGCGCCCATGAGTCGGTGCTGGCCTGGGAGGAGCGCCGGATGCGCCGCGAGGTGCGGGCTACCGCGAACCGGCTGGCCAACTTCGACGACGCCAATCTGCGCCGCTCCGCGCGGGCCGCGGTGGCGGCGGGCGCCCGGGTGGGCCGCGCGCTGGAGATCCTGGGCGACGAGGTGCCCGAACACCTCGCGGCGGCG
>DATCWZ010000821.1:0-5513 GCA_036566065.1 Streptomyces sp.
CGGTCCCACAGGTCCAGGACATCGCCCCCGCCCGCCGTGCCGCGGTAGGCGTCCTTCACGCCGCGGAAGCAGGCCAGCGTGCCCGACAGCGCGCGGCCCGAGGCCGGGAAGTAGTCCGAGAACGCGCAGGCTATGCAGGTCCCCAGGCGCGTACCGGTCGGCAGGATGCGCTGTATCGCGGCCAGGGCGGCCGCGAAGTCGCTCTCGGCGCGGGCCGATTCGTACACAGCCCCGTCCAGATGAAGCGCGAGCGACAGCGCGGGGTCGGCCCGGCGCAGCGACAGCAGGCAGCTCAGCGTGGTCCGGCGGACCGTGCCCGCCGTCAGGACCGGGACCTCGATGTCCCATTCCAGTACGCAGTCGCCGAGCGTGCCGCCGGCCAGGCCGGGCATCCCGTCCTCGGGCGTTACGCCTTGCACCGGGCTCAGGCCGTCGAAGCTCTCACCGGCGAAATCGACATCCCTGATGCGGACGCGTATCCGCTGTCCGTCCGTGGTGATGGTGACGGCTTCGGAACCCTGACCGTCCCGGTACCAGCCTGCCCACGACTCTTCTGTCATGAGCAGGGACTGTAGCCCTTGTCCGGCACCGTCCCCGTGGCGCCCTACGGCTTGTGCGCGACGCCACAGGCGTCCTGACGCCCCATCAGCTCATTCTCGGTTCGCGCCACATCGGCCACATCGGGGGGCCGTCGGGCAGGTCGACGGTCCTGCCCATGAAGGTGAACCCAAGCCGTTCGTAGAGGCCGCGGCTGCGCATGCTGCTCGCTTCCAGATACGCGGGGACGCCGTCGCGGTCGCAGCGGTCCAGGACGCCGGACATCAGGTCCGCGCCGATCCCCCGGCCCTGGAACCGCGGCAGGACCCCGATCATCAGCAGATACTCATGGGCCCGGTCATGCGGATGTATCGCGCCCGTCAGTCTCCCCACCAGTTCGCACCGTTCGTTGTCGGGGTCCGCGGTCTCCCTCATCAGCGCGGGTGTCGTGTCCTCCTCCTCGGGGACGCCCGCGGGGACGGGCAGCCACAGGGCGGCGGCACTGCCGTCCTCCAGCAGATCGACCCGGCCCTCGGCGAGCGCGAGGTCCGCGAAGACACCGAGGAACGTGCCGTGCACGGCCCGCCGGTGCTTCTCGTCCGGGAAGACCCAACTGCTCACCGGGTCGTGATGGAACGCCTCGTCGAGGATCCGTACGATCCGGTCCCTGTCGCGCTCATCCGCCTGCCGTATCCGTACGCCCATGAAGCCCGCTCCTGCCGTTCGTTCCCCGGAATCCGCCCGGCCCGATCCCAGCCGGACCGAGCGAATCCTAGGGCCTCTCGTTTGGATCATGCCGGGCTCGCGTGCCCTGGTGCCGCACCTCGCGGCGTTGTCGTCAGTCGGGCGACGCTCCGCGTCGCCTCCCTCCTCCGCCTTGCGATGCACGACACCAGACCCCGCTCCCTCGTCCGGCCTGATCCAAACGAAAGACCCTAGGGTCGGCGGGGCCGGCCGGTCAGCGAAAACCGGGGGCGGACGGGGTCAGTGCGTCCTGCGGGTGACGAATTCGGCCAGCGCCAGCAGGTCCCCGGCCGCCGTCGGATCGGGCACCGCGCGCGACAGATGATGGACGGCTCTGGCCATCCGGTCCGCCGCGCAGACCTGCGCCCAGTCCCGGCCGCCGGCCCGGTCGACGGCCACGGCGGCCCGGCTCACCTCGGCGGGGGTGTCCAGGGGCCCCCGGTAGAGCGCGGCGAGTTCGGCGGCCGCCGGGGTGCCGGAGGTGAGCGCGGCCACCACCGGCAGGGACTTCTTGTGCGCGGCCAGATCCGCACCGACCGGTTTGCCCGTCCTGTCCGTGTCCCCCCAGATGCCGATCAGATCGTCGATGAGCTGGAAGGCGAGGCCCGCCTCCCGGCCGAAGCCGTCCATGGCGCCGACCGCCCGCTCCCCCGCTCCCGCGCACAGGGCGCCGAGGGCGCACGCACAGCCGAGCAGAGCACCGGTCTTGGCCATGGCCATGGTCAGGCACTCGTCCAGCGTGACGTCCTGCGGGCCGCGTTCCTCGAACGCGCAGTCGGCCTGCTGTCCCGCGCAGAGTTCGATGACACAGGCGGAGAGCCTGGCCGATACCCGCGCCGAGGCGGGGTGCGGGTCCTCGGCCAGTACGCGCAGGGCGAGGGCGAGCATGGCGTCACCCGCGATGACCGCGTCCGGCACCCCGAACACGGCCCAGGCCGTGGGCCGGTGCCTGCGGGTGGCGTCCTCGTCGATGACGTCGTCGTGGAGCAGGGTGAAGTTGTGCGCCAGCTCCACGGCGACGGCGGCCCGTACGGCGAGGTCCGGGTCACCGCCCAGGGCTCGCGCGGCGGCCAGGACGAGAGCGGGCCTGATGGCTTTGCCCGACTGCCCCGACGCCGGTGTCCCGTCGGCGTTCTCCCAGCCGAAGTGATACATCGCGACGCGGCGTATACCTCCGGGCAGCGACTCCACGGCTGATCGCAGATGCGGGTCGACGACCCTGCGGGTGCGCTCCAGGAGCACCGCGGCCTCGTGGCCCTCCGTCGCGGCGTCCGTACTCGTCATGGTCACGGTCACTCCTTCCCGGGCGCGTCCGGGCACCCTGGGTCGCGGCCTTGCCGGACGGGGGGCCCGGGCGGCTGCGGCCCGAGCCCCCGGGAAAGGTCAACGCCAGCGGCTCACCTCCACGTTCTCCAGGACACCGAGGGCATCAGGCACCAGGATCGCGGCGGAATAGTAGGCCGTCACCAGGTACGAGATGATCGCCTGCTCGTCGATGCCCATGAAGCGGACCGACAGGCTCGGCTCGATCTCGTCCGGGATGCCGCTCTGCTGGAGTCCGACGACGCCCTGTTCGGCCTCGCCGGTCCTCATGCAGATGATCGACGTGGTCCGGGCGTCGGTGACGGGGATCTTGTTGCACGGGAAGATCGGCACCCCGCGCCAGGCGGGCACGTGGTGTCCGCCGACCTCCACGCTCTGCGGCACCAGGCCGCGCTTGTTGCATTCGCGGCCGAACGCGGCGATGGCCCGCGGGTGGGCGAGGAACAGCTTCGATCCGCGCCGGCGCGAGAGCAGTTCGTCCATGTCGTCGGGGCTGGGTGCCCCGTCGTGCGGCTGGATTCGCTGCCCGTAGTCGCAGTTGTTGAGGAGCCCGAACTCGCGGTTGTTGATGAGCTCGTGCTCCTGGCGCTCGCGCAGCGCCTCCACCGTGAGCCGCAACTGCTGCTCGGTCTGGTTCATCGGCTGGTTGTAGAGGTCGGCGACCCTGCTGTGGACCTTCAGTACGGTCTGGGCGACGCTGAGTTCGTACTCACGCGGCGCGGACTCGTAGTCGACGAAGGTGTGCGGGACGACGGCCTCACCGACATGCCCGGCGGACAGATCGATCTGCGCTTCGCCGTACTTGTTGGTGCGCTGCTGCGGAATGGACAGCAGCCCCGCGAGATGGTCGCGGAGGGAGTCGGCGCGCGCCGCGAGGTTGAGCACATCCGAACGGCGCAGCGTCAGGAACGTGCAGGCCGTGACGGCGCGTGCCGTGTACTCCCAGACGGCGTCGCCGTCGATGAGTGTCCTGTCCCCGAAGTACGCGCCGTCCGCGAGGACTCCGAGCACCGTCTCGTCCCCGTAGGGCCCCGAGCCGACCTTCTCCACCCTGCCGTGCGCCAGCAGATAGACCCGGTCGGCCGCGTCCCCCGAGGCGGCGAGGACCTCGCCGGCCTCCACATCCCGCTGCTCGCACCGGCGTGCCAGTTCGGCGAGCACCTCCTCGTCGCCGAAGCCCCGCAGGGCGGGCAGTTCGCCGAGCTCGGCGGGGATGACCGCGACCCGGTCACCGGTCTGTACGAAGGTCACCCGGCCGTCTCCGACGGAATAGCTCAGACGACGGTTCACCCGGTACGTCCCGCCTTGTACCTGGACCCACGGCAGCATGCGCAGCAGCCACCGGGAGGTGATCTCCTGCATCTGCGGCGCGGACTTGGTGGTCGTCGCGAGGTTCCGCGCGGCCGCCGTACCAAGACTCTGCTGCGGCGTGCCCTGCGTGTCGCGAACCTCTTCACCAACGGACATCTGTCGTCCTCTCGATCATGGGCTGACCTGCGACAAAGAGCCTTTCAGCAGGAGGACACGACGCGCTATTACACAAAAGGGTGTGACTAATCGGGCTTCGGCCGGGGAAGGTCGCGTGCCCATCGCCGTACTGCTCACCGCGAGATTGTCCGGATCGAGTCGCACACCGAACCGAACGGTGGCTCCGAGGCGGTGTCCCGGGTACAAGCCCTGTAACGACCTGGTGCGCGCCCTCTGTCGGGCACAAGGTCGTAAGGACACACTCCCCCCCACGCACCAAAGGAGTCGGCCATGTCCTCACCCATGTCCGCGAGCAGTTTCCTCAAGTCCCTGAAGGACGAAGGGCTCACCGTCGTCCAGGTGGGCGACTGGCGTACCCACAACCGCAACCACAAGGGCCCCTGGGGCCCTGTGCACGGCGTGATGATCCATCACACGGTCACCCGGGGCACCGCCGCCACCGTCGCCCTCTGCCGTGACGGCTACCCGGGCCTGCCGGGCCCGCTCTGCCACGGCGTGATCGCCAAGGACGGCCGGGTCCATCTGGTCGGCTACGGACGCGCCAACCATGCCGGGCTCGGCGACGACGACGTCCTGCGCGCCGTCATCGCCGAGAAGGCCCTCCCCGCCGACAACGAGGCCGACACCGACGGGAACCGGTACTTCTACGGCTTCGAGTGCGAGAACCTCGGCGACGGCAAGGACCCCTGGCCGGACGTCCAGCTCGAAGCGATCGAGAGGGCCGCCGCCGCGGTCTGCCGCCACCACGGCTGGGACGCGCCCTCCGTCATCGGCCACCGGGAATGGCAGCCGGGCAAGGTGGATCCCCGCGGCTTCAGCATGACCGCCATGCGCGCCCGGATCCACGAGCGCCTGAAGTAGTCCCGCGCCGGGCGGCGGACAATGAAGGCATGCCGCCCGAAGCGTCCGCGCCCGCCCTCTCCCCGCTGCGGCCCCGCCTGCCCTCACCGCTGCAGCGGGCGGAGGACGAGCGCTTCGCGCGTCACGGCGTCCGGCTGCTGCTCAAGCGTGACGATCTGATCCACCCGGATCTGCCGGGCAACAAGTGGCGCAAACTCACCCCCAATCTGGCGGTCTCCGGCGGCCGTACGGTGCTGACCTTCGGCGGCGCCTACTCCAACCATCTGCGTGCCACCGCCGCCGCGGGCCGGCTGCTCGGCTTCCCCACCGTCGGAGTCGTACGCGGCGACGAACTGGCCCACCGCCCGCTCAATCCGTCCCTCGCGCGGTGCGCGGCCGACGGCATGCGGCTGCACTTCGTCGACCGCGCGGCCTACCGCCGCAAGACCGATCCCGGCGTCCTGGACGGGCTGCTGAGGCTCTTCGGGGAGTGCTACGTCGTCCCGGAGGGCGGCAGCAACGCCCTGGCCGCACAGGGCTGTGCGGAGCTCGGCCGGGAGCTGCGCGGAGCGATCGGTCCC
>DATCWZ010000679.1:0-4424 GCA_036566065.1 Streptomyces sp.
TGGTCCAGCGGCTACCACACCGGCGCCGACTTCCAGGCCGCTTCCGGCACAAGCGTCCGGTCCATCGGCCCGGGCACCGTGGTGTCGGCCGGCTGGGGCGGTGCGTACGGCAACGAGGTCGTCATCCGGCACCCCGACGGCATGTACTCCCAGTACGCCCATCTCTCGTCGCTCGGCGTCTCGGCCGGCCAGACCGTCACCGGCGGCCAGCAGATCGGCCTCTCCGGCACTACCGGCAACTCCACCGGACCGCACCTGCACTTCGAGGTCCGCACCGGTCCGAGCTACGGCTCGGACGTCGACCCGATCGCCTACCTCCGCTCGCACGGCGTCGCGATCTGAACCAGCAGATGAGAGGGGCGGTGCGCGGCGGCGCACCGCCCCTCCGCTTATTCCGGCTTTCCCAGAACTGGCGGGTGGGCTATCTCACCACCCGTCAACCCGCATAAACGGTCGCACAGATCACATTCCACGGTGCAGGATATGCGCTTGTGGCAGACGATTCGAGGAACAATCGACGAGGCATCATCGGGTCGTACGCGGCGATAGGCGACAGTTTCACCGAGGGCGTCGGAGACCCAGGCCCCGACGGTGGGTTCGTCGGCTGGGCCGACCGCCTGGCGGTCCTGCTGGCCGACGAACTCCCCGGCGCCGCGACAGGCTCCGGAACCCGCTCCGCGGATTACCCGCACGGCGATTTCCGCTATGCCAATCTCGCGGTACGCGGACGTCTCCTTGACCAGATCGTCGAGGAACAGGTCCCCCGCGCCAAGGAGCTGGCCCCGGACCTGGTGAGCTTCTGCGCGGGCGGCAACGACATCATCCGCCCCGGCAGCGACCCCGATGACGTCGCCGAGCGCTTCGAGCGCGCGGTCGCCGACCTCGCCGGGTCGGTCGGCACCGTCCTGGTGACCACCGGCTTCGACACCCGGGGCGTCCCCGTACTGCGGCATCTGCGCGGCAAGATCGCCACGTACACCGCACATGTACGGTCCATCGCCGACCGCTACGACTGCCCGGTCCTGGACCTGTGGTCGCTGCGGTCCGTGCAGGACAGGCGCGCCTGGGACGACGACCGGCTGCATCTCTCGCCCGAGGGTCACACCCGGGTGGCCCTGCGTGCCGCGCAGGTCCTCGGCCTCGATGTCCCGGCCGACCCCGACCAGCCGTGGCCGCCGCAGGCACAGCGCGGCCCGCTGGAGGTGCGCCGCGACGACTTCCACTGGGCGCGCGAGTACCTGGTCCCGTGGATCGGGCGCAGGCTGCGCGGCGAGTCCTCCGGCGACCATGTCGAGGCCAAGCGCCCCGACCTGCTGCCGCTGTAACGGGACCCCGTGGCGGACCCCGGCAGCCGTCGGGCGTCTTCAGGCGGAATCCTGCGGCGGGTACGGACGTTGGAGTCCACATGACAGAGATCGAATCCGGGCAGGAAGCATTGCTCCGACTCCTCGGTGAGCGGGACGGAGGTGTGCTGGTCACCCTCAAGCGGGACGGCAGACCACAGCTTTCCAATGTCAATCACGCCTACTACCCCGACGAGCGGCTGATCCGCGTCTCCGTCACCGAGAGCCGGGCCAAGACGCGCAACCTCCTGCGGGACCCTCGGGCGAGCTACCACGTGACGAGTGACGACCGCTGGGCCTGGACCGCCGTGGACGCCACCGCCGAGCTGTCCCCGCCCGCCGCCGATCCCCATGACGCGACGGTGGAGCAGCTCATCACCCTGTTCCGGGACATCCGGGGCGAGCACCCCGACTGGGACGACTACCGGGCGGCGATGGTCCGGGACCGCAGAATCGTCCTCACCCTGCGGATCGAGCATGCGTACGGCCAGCCGCGTGCCTGATGACGACACCTGCCACCGGTTGTCCGGTTCCTGTTGCTCCGTTCACCGTCCTGTTCTCGCTCTGTCATACCGCCGCACGATAATGAGAAGACACCGACTCCCTCAGGAGATGTTGTGACCGGCGCTGACCATCTGCCTTCGCTCCGCACCAGAATTCGCTCACTGCGCACCGACGCGTTCGGGGCCGATCCGTCGGGCCCCCGTCTGGAGCGCATCCGCCGGTCGCCCAATTTCGAGGACGGATCGTTCCGTAATCCCGCGGGCACCCGGATCAAGCCGTCGGGCACTGCGCTGGAATTCGCCAAGGCGTATTTCCGCAAGGAGGAGCGGGCCCGCAGAGGACCTGCCGGTACCGTGCCCGTCCACGCGACGACCTACGCCGATCTCGCCGAGCCACCGGTCACCGGGCTGCGGCTGACCTGGATGGGCCATTCGAGCGTGCTGGCCGAGATCGACGGCCGGCGGGTCCTCTTCGACCCGGTCTGGGGCGAGCGCTGTTCGCCCTTCTCCTTCGCCGGACCCAGGCGGCTCCATCCCGTACCGATGCCGCTGGCGGCGCTCGGGCCGGTGGACGCGGTCGTGATCTCCCATGATCATTACGATCACCTCGACCTGCCCACGATCCGCGCCCTGGCCGGGACGGACACGGTTTTCGCCGTTCCGCTCGGCGTCGGCGCGCATCTGGAGCGGTGGGGCGTGCCCGACGACCGGATGCACGAGCTCGACTGGAACGAGAGCGCGAAGATCGCGGGCCTCACTCTGACCGCCACCCCCGCCCGGCACTTCTGCGGCCGGGGCCTGCGCAACCAGCAGCACACGCTGTGGGCCTCCTGGGTCGTCACCGGCCCCGAGCACCGGGTCTACCACAGCGGCGACACCGGCTACTTCTCCGGCTTCAAGGACATCGGCACCGAGCACGGCCCGTTCGACGCGACGATGATCCAGATCGGCGCCTACTCGGACTACTGGCCCGAGAACCACACGGACCCCACCCCGCTGCCCGGGGCGTGGCCGGACATCCACATGTCGCCGGCGCAGGGGGTTCAGGCCCACCTCGACTTGCAGGGACTCACACCGCACGGTGTGCTGCTCCCGATCCACTGGGGCACCTTCAACCTGGCGCTGCACGCATGGGCCGAGCCGGGGGAGTGGACGCGGGACGCCGCGGCGGAGGCCGGGCAGCCGGTGGCGTCGCCCCGGCCCGGCGAGCCCTTCGAACCGGGCGGGACGATCCCCACGGACCCCTGGTGGCGGGCGGTTTCCGCACCCATCGCCCACCCGTGGCGCCCCGCAGGGGCGGCGAGTACCGCACCGGTACCCCTGGGTGAGCTGGACCTCGCCGGCGAGGGCTGAAGGGGGATACGGGTGATCCGGCCCGGGTCGGCTCACGGCGTCATCGGCCACCGGCAGCCAGTCGATGTCCGGCGTTCCATGATCCGGGCCGCTTCCGCGACCCCGCTGCTCGGGGTGCACGGTGACCGCGGGACTCGTCTCGAGTCGTCGGGGACCGGCCGGGCGGCGGACGGCCGGCTCGTCCGGCGGACGCCGCTCGCACCCCCGGCGGTGGCGTGATGTCCCGCTGAAGAAGGTGTGCCTGCCAGGGCTCACACCGTCAGCACGGAGACCGCCACCGGATCGAGCTCGATACGCAATGCCGCTGTCATCGGCGGAAGTGCCACCCACGAGCGCAACACGGCCGCGTAACGGGCGAGTTGGTCCTTGTCGGTGACAAGGCGCGAGTGGCCGGGCCGGTGATGCCGCCGCCCACCATCACGACGTGCCCCGGCGCGCCGTCCGCCCGGTGGCCGGGGCGACGGGGCGGGAAGAAGAGGGACACATGCTGGACGGCCGGCGCGTTCATCCGGGTTTTCCGCCTTTCATCGATCGGTGCCTCGGGGTGTGTCCTGCCGGACGCTGCTCACGTCGCCCCGTGTACAACCTGCCGCGCCCGGGCGTCGACGAACCCGGCACGCACGGAGTCCAGCTCGTCCCACTGTTCGGGGCTGAGAATGGTCAGGGACATGGGGAAGAGCCCGTCCTGTTCCTTGAGGATGTGCTCGCGCAGCAGAGCCAGGGTGTCCACCAGAGCAGCGGGCCACCCGGGATCGGCCGGTACCCCGCCGGCGGCCTGTTCCAGAACGTCGTGGATCAGGCGGTGTTCGTCCTCAAGCGTGGCGATGTAATCGGGGAACTCGGCGGCCATGGGCGGGAAGAAAGCGCGCTCCTCGACTTCGTTGTGCGGGGCCAGCACAGCGGATATCCTCCGGGCGAGCTCCGCCATCAGTGCGATGTCTCCCGCACGGTGGGCTAGGGTGACACGGCCGGCCAGGTCGACGACGGTGTCGTGCTCCTCGGTCAGTTCCTTGATAGCCGTCAGCGATTGGCAGCCGCAGTACGTACACATGGTTCCGGTCCTCCTGAGGGGAAGTGGTCACGCCAGGTCCGTGTTGCGGGTCGGGGCGCCGGTGGACTGCCGCACCCGGGTGACGATCAAGGCTAGCGCGGCGGCCGAGGCGACCACCAGCAGGAGCAGGCCGAGCGCGTAGGTCCCGGATGCGCTGAAGATGACGCCCATGGC
>DATCWZ010000736.1:0-2031 GCA_036566065.1 Streptomyces sp.
CCGGCAGCCGGTCTTGCCCGCGTAACGCGTGCACGCACAACACCGCGAGCCCGCCGACCCACAGCGCGAGCAGCACCAGGTGGAAGGCCACCGAGGTGATGGCCAGGCCATGGTTGGGAGAGGAGGAGGCGTGCCCGGTCAGCGGCGGCGGCAGCAGCGTGACCAGCGCCAGCACCAGCAGCGCGCCCGCCGTCCCCACCGTGATCGCACCACGCGCGAACAACGCGATGGTCACGGCGAACAGCACGACCAGCACGAGCGCCACGCCCTGCTCGGACTGACCGGCGAAGCTGGTCAGCTCGTTGCCGCCGAGCAGCTCGGCCACCGGCATGCCCAACGTGTCGGACACCGAGAAGACCAGCGTGGACGCGGCGGCGATGGCCCAGATCAGCGCCGTCCACGCCGCGGCTTTGACGTAGCCGAGCGCCGCCTTGCCGAGCACGCCCTTCTCGCTGGGCAGCAGTGTGGCGCCGGCCAGCAGCAGCCCTACCGTGAGGACCCCCATGGCGTCCATCGCGAGCTTCGACAGCGGCAGCATCCACCGGGTGATCGCGCCCTCGTCGGGGAGCCCCGGAATGACCTGCGGGGTGGCCGCGCCACTGACGACCATCGCGATGATCAGCGCCCCGGCGGTGACGCAGGCGACGGCTATGACCAGGCGTATCACGGATCGATCGGTGTGCTCGCTCACGGCCGCTTCTTCGGATTCGACTCGGAAGCCGGCCGGTCGTCGGACGGCTGCTGTGCTTCGGCGGCCTGCCGTGTGCCGGACGCCGCCCCGGACGTGCCACGGGCTTTCTTCGGTCGCAGGCTGATGGCCAGGCCGATGCCGACGCCCGCCAGGCCGAAGACCACCGCGAAGGCCCAGCCAGGGATGAGCCCGGACGGCTCCTCCGCCTCGGCGACGCCCCCGGTCACGGCGTCCGCCCCGTCCGCCGGGGCCGCCGCCGTCTGTCCGGTGTCTTCCGCTTGCCCGGCATTGGTGGATGGGGACGATGCCGGCGAGGCCGACCGCGGCGATGACGGGTCAGGTGACGATGGCGCCGTCACGGTGAAGGGGATCTGTCCTTGGACCGGGTGACCGTCCGCGGACACGACCCGGTACGCGAGGGTGTAGGCGCCGGCCGGAAGCGGGCCGCGCACGTTCTGGGTGACGATGGGTCCGTCGGTCTCCGGCACGCCGGTCTGGTAGGCCACCCCGTCCGGCCCTCGTACGACGACGGCGGGCAGGCGTACCTGGTCGGTGAACCGGAGCGTCACTTTCGTCAGGCTCTCCACCGTGGCGTGCTGCTCGGGATCACTGCTCCGCAACGCGGTGTGCGCGAAGGCGGGCATGGCGAGCACCGTGCCCATCATGAGGACGGCGAGCCCAAGCGCGAGCGCGGTCAGCAGGGCCGCGGTGGCCGCGAACGAGGAAGTCTTCATTGCGGAACCAGGCTACCCACGCGATGGGGCGGTCCCGCCCCTGGCGGGAGAAGTACCCCCCCTTCTCCCGCCTCCCGTGTCACTACCCGCTAGAGTCCCGCGCCCGCGAGGGCATGGTGATAGGCCGTGGCGCTCGCCTCCTGGTCGTCCAGCCGCTCCAGCGCGGCGGCCGTGGTCATCCAGCCCTGCGTGGTCATGCGGGACGGCGGCGCCTGGGTGAGCCACTCCGCGGCCATCGCGATCTCGGCGGCGGCCTCGGACTCGCGGCCGAGCATCAGGTAGGCCTGCCCGAGCACCTGGTGTGCCTCCGACCGCAGGCCACCAGTCGTGTCGTCGAGTATCTCGTGCGCCGCACGCCCGTACGCGACGGCCTTCTCCGCGTTCCCCAGCGCGATTTCGGCGCGGGCCAGGTGGATGGCGACGATGGCGCGGTCGACCACCCCGCCCGAGCACTCACTCAGCTCGCGGTCGGCGCGCACCAGCAGGTCGCGGCAGGTCTCCGCCTCTCCGGGGCGGATACGCAACATCATGATCGCGTACTGCCCGCGGACCCTGGCCAGGTTGCGCGGCTCGCCGGTCTCAGACTGTACGGCGAGCGCCCGCTCG
>DATCWZ010000177.1:0-3884 GCA_036566065.1 Streptomyces sp.
CTGGCCCAAGATCACCGACCCGGAGCACACGATCGCCGCCCGGCTGAACGGGCTGCCGAAGCATGTCGTCTCCACGACGCTGAAGCATCCGCAGTGGGAGCACACGGATGTGGTGTCGGGCGATGTCGTGGCCGAGACCGGTCGGCTCAAGGAGCGGACACATGCCGGTGAGCTGCAGATCCACGGCAGCGCCGCCCTCGCCCGTTCCCTGATGCCGCACGGCCTGATCGACGAGTACAACCTGCTGATCTTCCCGGTGTATCTGGGCCGGGGCCGGCGGCTCTTCCCGGACGGCGGACCACCGACCGCGTTCCGGCTGGCCAGTGCCCGGACCACGTCCAGCGGCATCTCGATCCACACCTACCAGGCGGCGGGGCGCGCGGAATTCGGCACCTTCGACGCCGACGCGTGAACCTCCGGGGCCGGCGGCAGGGCCGATGCGTTCGTGGCCGCGGCAGCCAGCCGGCCCAGGATGGCCCGCGCCGCTTTCGCGTACCCCAGGGCGTTGTCGTGCAGGACTGACTCCGCGTTGGCCAGCTCCATCTGTGCCTCCTTGTGTGGGTATCCCCGGCCTCGGCCGGGAAGGGAAGCGCACTCACCGCTCCGGGATCTCCGCCATCCGCACCGGGCGGTGCTCGCGGCGTGAGCGCTCGCACGCCTCGGCGATGCGCAGCGCGTGCAGCGCCTCACGGCCGTCGCAGGGATTAGCCAGCTCGCCCCGCACGACCCGGACGAACGCGTCGAGTTCGGCCTCGTACGCGGAGGCGAACCGTTCGAGGAAGCCGGGCCACGGCTTCGGCGGTGCCCCGGGACCCTGCGGCTCCGCCGAGGTGAGCGGGGTGCGGTCGTCCAGGCCGACCGTGATCTGGTCGAGCTCGCCCGCCAGTTCCATCCGTACGTCGTAACCGGCGCCGTTGCACCGGGTGGCCGTCGCCGTGGCCAGCGTCCCGTCGTCCAGGGTGAGCAGCGCCGCCGCCGTATCGACATCCCCGGCCTCGCGGAACATCGCCGGACCGGCGTCCGACCCGGTGGCGTACACCTCCGTCACCTCGCGGCCCGTCACCCAGCGCAGGATGTCGAAGTCATGGACCAGGCAGTCCCGGTACAGCCCGCCGGAGAGCGGGAGATAGGCGGCGGGCGGCGGTGTCGGGTCCGAGGTGACCGCGCGGACCGTGTGCAGCCGGCCCAGCAGCCCGTCGCGCACCGCGGCGCGGGCGGTCAGATAGCCCGCGTCGAAGCGCCGCATGAAGCCCAACTGCAGGACGGAGCCCGCCGATTCGACCTCGGCCAGGGCGCCCAGAGTATGCGGCAGATCGAGGGCGATCGGCTTCTCGCAGAAGGCCGGGAGCCCGGCCCTGGCCGCCCGGCCGATGAGTTCGGCGTGCGCGGCGGTCGCCGAGGCGATCACCAGGGCGTCCACGCCGGTCCCCGGCGCGAACAGCTCGTCCACCGGTGCTGCCCGCGCCCCCGTCCGCCGCGCGACCCCGGCGGCCCGTGCCGCGTTCGCGTCCGCCACCACCAGCGACGACACGGCGCTGTGCCGGCTCAGCACCTCCGCGTGGAAGGCGCCGATACGTCCCGTCCCGATCAGTCCGATGCGCATGGCCCCCAAGGTGGCGTCCGGCCTTCGTCATGTCAAGCATTTGTCCTGACAAACCGTCCTGGCCAACCCTTGCCCCATGCGTACGTTCGGGACGGCATGGCTTTGTCCGGACAATCGAACTAGGCTCGCCGCGTGCCCACACAAGGAACCGGCCCCACTCAGCTCCCGCTGAGCGTCGACCGCACGAGCCCCGTGCCGCTCTACTACCAGTTGTCGCAGCAACTGGAGGCGGCCGTCGAGCAGGGCAGGCTGGCCCCGGGCAGTCTCCTCGGCAACGAGATCGAGCTCGCGGCCCGGCTGGGACTGTCCCGCCCCACCGTCCGCCAGGCCATCCAGTCGCTGGTCGACAAGGGCCTGATGGTGCGCCGCAGGGGAGTCGGTACCCAGGTCGTGCACAGCCAGGTCAGGCGTCCGCTCGAACTGAGCTCGCTCTACGACGACCTGGAGAGCGCGGGCCAGCGCCCCGCCACCCGCGTCCTGCGCAACACGGTCGAACCCGCCGGCGCCGAGGTCGCCGCCGCTCTCGGGGTCACCGAGGGCGCCGATGTGCACCTCGTCGAGCGGCTGCGGTACGCGCACGACGAGCCCATGGCGCTGCTGCGCAACCATCTGCCCACCGGCCTGCTCGACCTGGACGACGAGCGGCTGGAATCCACCGGGCTCTACCGGATGATGCGTGCTTCGGGCATCACCCTGCACAGCGCCCGCCAGTCCGTCGGCGCCCGCGCGGCCACCGCCCAGGAGGCCGGGAGGCTCGCGGAGGCCGTGGGGGCACCGCTGCTGACGATGGAGCGCATCACCTACGACGACACCGGCAGGACCGTCGAATTCGGCTCGCACGTCTACCGCTCCTCGCGGTACGCGTTCGAATTCCAGCTCCTGGTACGTCCCTGAGTGCCGGGCCCGCCCCGGTGTCCTGCCGGTGCACGGGAGGCGTCGACGTAGCGTAAGGGCGTCGCGGATGTGGCGTAGAAGCGCCGTAGACGTGGCGTAAGAATGTTCGGACAAACTATTGACGCCGTCACACAAGGCGGTTAGAACTCCCCCAGCCGCATTCGGGCGGCCGGGAACGAAGGGCGGGCCCATGATGCGTACGACTCGAACAGCGGCAGTCCTCATAGCGGTATGCGCCATGGCCCTCGCCGGATGCAGCAGCTCCGGAGGCAAGAACTCCGAAACGGACTCGGGCAGCGGCAAGGCGAAGGGCACCTCGGGCGTCACCACGCCGCGCATGAAGATCGCCATGGTGACGCACTCCGGGGAGGGCGACACCTTCTGGGACATCGTCCAGAAGGGCGCCGAGCAGGCGGCGGCCAAGGACAACGTGCAGTTCCTCTACTCGGCGAACAAGGAGGGCAAGGAACAGGCCGAACTCGTCCAGGCCGCCATCGACCAGAAGGTCGATGGCATCGTTGTCACCCTCGCCAAGCCCGAGGCCGTCAAGGCCGTCGTCGCCAAGGCCGTCACAGCGGGCATCCCCGTCGTCACCATCAACTCCGGCGGCCAGTTCTCCAAGGAGGTCGGTGCGCTCAGCCACATCGGCCAGGACGAGTCGGTCGCGGGCGAGGCGGTGGGCGAGGAGCTCAACACCCGGGGGCTCAAGAAGGCCCTCTGCGTCATCCACGAGCAGGGCAATGTGTCGCTCGAGGAGCGCTGCGCCGGAGTGAAGAAGACGTTCAAGGGCACGGTCGAGAACCTCAACGTCGAGGGCACCGACATGCCCTCCTCCACCTCCTCCATCGAGGCCAAGCTCCAGGCGACCAAGGACATCGACGCGATCGTCACCCTCGGCGCGCCCTTCGCCGCCGCCTCCGTCAAGGCCAAGGCGAGCGCGGGCTCATCGGCGGAGATCGACACCTTCGACCTGAACGCCGAGGTGGTCAAGCGGCTCAAGGCCAAGGAGGTCGGCTTCGCCGTGGACCAGCAGCCCTACCTCCAGGGCTATCTCGCCGTCGACGAGCTGTGGCTGAACCGCTCCAACGGCAATGTGATCGGCGGCGGCCAGCCGGTGCTCACGGGCCCGGCGATCGTGACCGCGAAGGACGTGCCGCAGTTGGAGAAGTACACCGCGCGCGGCACCCGATGACACTCTGCCGCGCCGCCGTGCCGGGAGCCCGCTCCCGGCGGCTCCACCGGCTCCACCGGACAGCACAGCAGGCAGAACAGCGGGCAGTACCAGGAGGGCACGGCGTCGTGGCAAGGGTTCGGACAGGGATACGTGCGACGGGCGCACCGGCCGTCCGTACGGAACAACGGGGGGCCCGATGACAGCGACCGGGCA
>DATCWZ010000747.1:0-2476 GCA_036566065.1 Streptomyces sp.
TGCCGCCCGGCGCATGTCCGCGTGCCACCGATGCCGCCGCCCCGGGAGGGCCCATGACCCACGATTCCCGCACCGCTCCGCGTATCTGCCCCCTCTGCGAGGCCACCTGCGGACTCACCCTCACCATCGAGGGCACCACCGTCACCGGTGCGCGCGGCGACCGCGAGGACATCTTCAGCCAGGGCTTCATCTGCCCCAAGGGCGCGTCCTTCGGCGCGCTCGACGCCGACCCCGACCGGCTGCGCACCCCTCTCGTACGCACCGGAGGCGTCCTGCGGGAAGCGACCTGGAGCGAGGCGTTCGACACTATCGCCGCCCGGATCCCAGCCATCGCGCAGGAGTACGGCAAGCAGGCTGTCGGGATCGTCCTCGGCAACCCCAACGTGCACACCATGGCCGGTGCGCTCTACCCGCCCCTCCTGCTCTCCGCACTCGGCACCCGCAATCTGTTCACCGCCAGCACCCTGGACCAGATGCCCAAGCATGTGTCCAGCGGACTGCTGTTCGGCGATGCGAACGCCATCGCCGTGCCCGACCTGGACCGCACCGCCCATCTGCTCCTGATCGGCGCCAACCCGGTCGAGTCCAACGGCAGCCTCTGCACCGCCCCCGACTTCCCCGGCAGGCTCAAGGCGCTGCGCCGCCGCGGCGGCACCCTCACCGTCGTCGACCCGCGCCGCACCCGCACCGCGCGCCTCGCCGACCGGCACGTCCCGATCCGCCCGGGCACCGACGCCCTGCTGCTGGCCGCGCTCACCCAGGTCGTCATCGAGGAGAAGCTCACCGACCCGGGTGCTCTGGAGGAGCACATTGAAGGGCTGGCCGAACTCTCCGACGCCATCAGGGACTTCACGCCCGAAGCGGTCCAGGCCACCTGTGACGTGGACGCCGCCACCATCCGTACGATCGCCCGCGAACTGGCCGCCGCCCCCGCCGCGGCCGTCTACGCCCGCATCGGCAGTTGCACCGTCGAACACGGCACCCTGGCGAGCTGGCTCGTCGACGTCCTCAACATCCTCACCGGCAACCTCGACCGCCCCGGCGGCGCGCTCTTCCCGCTCTCCGCCACCGCTCGCGCCCCCCGCCCCGCCGCCCCCGGCAAGGGCTTCGCGCTCGGCCGCTGGGCGAGCCGGGTCTCCGGATATCCCGAGGCGAAGGGCGAACTCCCCATCTCCGCGCTCGCCGAGGAGATCGACACCCCGGGCGAGGGGCGGATCCGCGCCCTGCTCGTGCTCGCGGGAAACCCGGTGCTCTCCGCCCCGGACGGTGACCGCCTCGACCGGGCACTGGCCGGAAGCCTCGACTTCATGGTCAGCGTCGACCCCTATCTCAACGAGACCTCACGCCACGCCGATGTGGTGCTGCCCCCGCCGCCGCCCTCCCAGAGCGCCCACTTCGACTTCGCCTTCAACTCCTTCGCCGTGCACAACCAGGTCCGCTACACCCGGCCCGCCGTCCCGCTGGAGGACGGCCGTATGGACGAGAGCGAGATCCTCGCCCGGCTCGTGCTGGCCGTCGGCGGGATGCACGGCGCGGACCCTGAGAGCGTCGACGACCTGGCCATCAGGACCACGCTCGCCAGGGCGGGCGCCCCCGAGGAGCTCGCGGCCGAACTCACCGGGCGCGACGGCCCCGAGCGCCGCCTGGACCTGATGCTGCGCCTCGGGCCGTACGGCCTCACGCTCGACCAGGTCCTCGCGCATTCGCACGGCATCGACCTCGGCCCGCTGAAGCCCCGGATCCCGCAGCTCCTGAAGACCCGCAGCGGCCGGATCGAGCTGTTCCCCGCGCCCATCGCCGCCGACCTGCCCCGGCTGCGCCGCGCGCTGGGCGAACGTCCCGCGGGCCTCGTCCTTATCGGCCGCCGCCATCTGCGCTCCAACAACAGCTGGATGCACAACATCCCCGCACTCCGCGGCGGTTCGAACGTCTGCACGCTGCAGATCCATCCCGAGGACGCGGCGCGGATCGGGCTCGCGGACGGCGCCACCGCCCGTATCACGTCCGCCGGCGGCGAGGTCGAGGCGCCCGCCGAGATCACCGACACCGTACGGACCGGTGTGGTGAGCCTCCCGCACGGCTGGGGCCACAGCAGGCCGGGAACCAGGCTCTCCGTGGCCGGCGCGGGACCGGGGACGAACGTCAACCAACTGCTGGACGGCACGCTGATGGACCCGCTGTCCGGCAACGCCGTGCTCAACGCCGTCCCCGTCTCCGTGCACCCCGTTCCCGTACACCCGGCACCCCTGGCGCCCGAAAACTAACAGCGCTAGTTTGGGCGGGGCGGACGGCATGGTCCGTACGAGTACGGTTTCGGCGGCACGCACGGCAGGCCCGGGAGGACAGCCATGAAGGCGCATGACGGGATGTACATCGGCGGTCAGTGGCGGCCCGCGGCGGGCCCCGACACGATCGCGGTGGTCAACCCGGCGGACGAGCAGGTCATCGGCCATGTCCCGGCGGGCACCGCCGCCGA
>DATCWZ010000824.1:0-5118 GCA_036566065.1 Streptomyces sp.
CCTGCACGACGATGCGATCGCGCAGTTTGTTGAGGAGGAGGACCTGCTGCGTCTCCGCGAGACCCAGCTCCCACGGAATGCCGGCGTGTTTGATCGACGTCAGCGGCGACGCACCCGTGCCGCCGTCGTGGCCCGAGATCAGCACGACGTCCGCATGCGCCTTCGACACACCGGCCGCGACCGTTCCCACGCCGACTTCGGCGACCAGCTTGACGTGCACGCGCGCGCGCGGATTCGCGTTCTTCAGATCGTGAATCAGCTGCGCGAGATCTTCGATCGAGTAGATGTCGTGGTGCGGCGGCGGCGAAATCAGCGACACGCCCGGGGTCGAGTGACGCACCTTGGCGATCCACGGATAGACCTTGTGGCCGGGCAGCTGGCCGCCCTCGCCGGGCTTGGCGCCCTGGGCCATCTTGATCTGGATGTCGTCCGCGTTGACCAGGTATTCGCTGGTCACCCCGAAGCGGCCGGACGCTACCTGCTTGATGGCGGAGCGGCGCGCCGGGTCGTGCAGCCGGTCCGCGTCCTCGCCGCCCTCACCTGTGTTGGACTTGCCGCCCAGCCGGTTCATGGCGATGGCGAGAGTCTGGTGCGCCTCGCCCGAGATCGAGCCGTAGGACATGGCGCCGGTGGAGAAGCGCCTGATGATGGCGGACGCGGGCTCGACCTCGTCGATGGGGACCGGCGTGCGGCCCTCCTTGAAGGCGAAGAGTCCGCGCAGCGTCATGAGGCGCTCGGACTGCTCGTTCACCCGGCCCGTGTACTTCTTGAAGATGTCGTAGCGCCGGTTGCGGGTGGCGTGCTGGAGGCGGAAGACCGTCTCCGGGTCGAACAGATGGGGCTCGCCCTCGCGGCGCCACTGGTACTCGCCGCCGATCTCCAGCGCGCGGTGCGAGGCGGAGATGCCGGAGACCGGGTACGCCTTGGCGTGCCGGGCCGCGACCTCCTTGGCGATGACATCGAGTCCGGCGCCGCCGATCTTGGTGGTGGTGCCGTTGAAGTACTGCGCGACGAATGCCTCGTCCAGGCCGACGGCCTCGAAGACCTGGGCGCCGCGGTAGGAGGCGACCGTCGAGATGCCCATCTTGGACATCACCTTCAGGACGCCCTTGCCGAGCGCGTAAATCAGATTGCGGATGGCCTGCTCGGACTCGATGCCCTCGATGAACGTACCGGCGCGGACCAGGTCCTCGACGGACTCCATCGCCAGGTACGGGTTGATCGCGGCGGCTCCGTATCCGATCAGCAGCGCGACGTGGTGGACCTCGCGCACATCGCCGGCCTCGACGAGCAGGCCCACCTGGCTGCGCTGCTTGGTGCGGATGAGGTGGTGGTGGACGGCCGAGGTGAGCAGCAGCGAGGGGATCGGGGCGTGCTCGGCGTCGGAGTGCCGGTCGGACAGCACGATCAGGCGGGCGCCGTCCTCGATGGCCGCGTCGGTCTCCGTACAGATCTGCTCGATACGGGTGGCGAGTGCCTCGCCGCCGCCGCCGACCCGGTAGAGGCCGGAGAGGGTCGCGGACTTGAGGCCCGGCATGTCGCCGTCGGCGTTGATGTGTATGAGCTTGGCCAGCTCGTCGTTGTCGATCACCGGGAAGGGCAGGGCGACGCTGCGGCAGGCCGCGGCGGTCGGCTCCAGCAGATTGCCCTGCGGGCCCAGGGTGGAGCGCAGCGAGGTGACGAGCTCCTCGCGGATGGCGTCCAGCGGCGGGTTGGTGACCTGCGCGAAGAGCTGGGTGAAGTAGTCGAAGAGCAGCCGAGGGCGCTCGGACAGCGCGGCGATCGGCGAGTCCGTGCCCATGGAGCCGAGCGGCTCGCCCGACGTGCGGGCCATCGGGGCGAGCAGGACGCGGAGCTCCTCCTCGGTGTAGCCGAAGGTCTGCTGGCGGCGGGTGACCGAGGCGTGGGTGTGGACGATGTGCTCACGCTCGGGGAGGTCGCCGAGCTCGATCTCACCGGTCGCGAGCCAGTCCTGGTAGGGCTGCTCGGCGGCGAGGGTCTCCTTGATCTCGTCGTCCTCGATGATGCGGTGCTCGGCGGTGTCGACGAGAAACATCCTGCCGGGCTGGAGGCGGCCCTTGCGTACGACCTTGGCGGGGTCGATGTCCAGGACGCCGACCTCGGAGGACAGCACGACGAGACCGTCGTCGGTGACCCAGTAGCGGCCGGGGCGCAGGCCGTTGCGGTCCAGGACCGCGCCGACCTGGGTACCGTCGGTGAAGGTGACGCAGGCCGGGCCGTCCCAGGGCTCCATCATCGTGGCGTGGTAGCGGTAGAAGGCGCGGCGGGCCGGGTCCATGGAGGCGTGGTTCTCCCATGCCTCGGGGACCATCATCAGCACCGAGTGCGGCAGCGAGCGGCCGCCGAGGTGGAGCAGCTCCAGCACCTCGTCGAAGGAGGCGGAGTCGGAGGCGTCCGGGGTGCACACGGGGAAGATCCGGTCGAGCTTCTCCGCGCCGAAGAGGTCCGAGGCGAGCTGGGTCTCGCGCGACCTCATCCAGTTGCGGTTGCCCTTGACCGTGTTGATCTCGCCGTTGTGCGCGATGAAGCGGTACGGGTGTGCGAGCGGCCAGCTCGGAAAGGTGTTCGTGGAGAAGCGGGAGTGGACCAGCGCGATCGCGGTGGCGAAGCGGCGGTCGGAGAGGTCCGGGAAGAACGGTTCGAGCTGCCCGGTGGTGAGCATCCCCTTGTAGACGATCGTGCGTGCGGAGAGGGAGGGGAAGTAGATCCCCGTCTCCCGCTCGGCGCGCTTGCGCAGGACGAACGCCTTGCGGTCGAGCGCGATGCCGGTGCTGGTGCCGTCCGCGACGAAGAGCTGCCGGAATTCGGGCATGGTGGCGCGGGCGCCGTGGCCGAGGAGTGCGGGGGCGACCGGGACCTGGCGCCAGCCGAGGACCTTCAGGCCCTCCTCACCGGCGATCTTCTCCAGCTTCTGTACGGACTCCGTGGAGTCGTCCGCGGGCAGGAACGCGATTCCGACGGCGTAGGCACCGGGCGCGGGCAGGTCGAAGGTGACCTCTTCACGCAGGAAACCGTCCGGCACCTGGAGCAGGATTCCGGCGCCGTCACCCGAGTCGGGCTCGGATCCTGTGGCGCCGCGGTGTTCGAGGTTGCGCAGTACGGTCAGTGCCTGCTCGACCAGCTCGTGGCCGGCCACACCGGTCAGAGTGGCCACGAACCCGACACCGCAGGCGTCGTGTTCGTTACGGGGGTCGTACATCCCCTGCTGGGCGGGGCGACCGCCCATGGGCGACCAGGCGTAGGAACGCATGGGCTCTCCCGTCGTCGTCGTTGGCATGTGCTGTGCCGAGGGACGACTCTGGCCCTCTGCGGGATTGTGTTATTGCGTGCAGATTACATAATGGAACGCTTCTCAAAGAGCGGAAAGATCGTTCCAGGATGCGGACACCCGGGGCGTAATGGAAGGTGGCCGCAGCCGGACTGATCGCGGGGTACCGCTGTCCGGGGAGACCGTGCAGAAGAGCAGGCGTCGTTGCCCGCGGTGCCTTCAGCTCTTTCCCAGCGGTCAAGGAATCGAAACCGCCGGTTTAACGGCTACTTGTACAGAGCCCTGCACGGCGACTCATTTTACGTCCGCGCGGGGCCTCGCACCCACTCGGTTACGGCGCCGGGAGGAATGTCACACGGTGTACGCGTGTCATCAGCCCACAGCCACACCGAACAGGGTGCCGAGGCCGTAGGTGACCGCCGCGGCGGCGCCTCCGAGCAGCAACTGGCGCAGGCCGCTGAACCACCAGCTCCTGGCCGTCACCCTGGCCACCACCGCACCGCAGCCGAACAGGCCGGCCAGCGCGAGCAGCACCGCCGGCAGCATCGCCTGCGAGCCGAGCAGGAACGGCAGTACGGGCAGCAGCGCGCCCAGTGCGAAGGCGGCGAACGACGAGGCGGCGGCGGTGACCGGCGAGGGCAGGTCGCCCGGGTCGATGCCGAGCTCCTCCCGGGCGTGTATCTCCAGCGCCTGCTCGGGGTCCGCCGAGAGCTGGCGGGCGACCTCGCGGGCAAGCGCGGGCTCCACCCCGCGGTGCTCGTACAGCGCGGCGAGCTCCCGCATCTCGTCCTTGGGGTGCTTGCGCAGCTCGCGCCGCTCGACAGCTAGCTCGGCCTCGACGAGCTCGCGCTGCGAGGCCACGGAGGTGTACTCACCGGCCGCCATGGAGAACGCGCCCGCGGCGAGGCCCGCGAGACCTGTGATCACGATGATCTGCTGCGAGACGGCACCGCCCGCGACACCGGTCATCAGGGCGAGGTTGGAGACGAGGCCGTCCATGGCACCGAAGACGGCGGGGCGCAGCCAGCCGCCGGTGACATCTCTGTGGGTGTGATTGTCGCGGTGCGCCACATGCAGCACCGCTTCGGTTCCGATGATCGACACAGTTGTCCCCGTTTCCTGGAAGCGGGCTTCCCGCGTTTCACCCCCGCTCAACAAGGTCGAAAGTACGTACAAAAAAGGGCCCCCGCCAGCAAGGAAGGCCGAACTTACCTGCCCTGCGGCGTGCGTTCGTGTGGCTCTTTCAGCCCTATTTGCCGCCCCGTCCGGCCTCGGGCGGGCCCAGACGTGGCACACATCGCAGCAGGCAGTGAGCCGGGCTCGGTGCGAGCGAAGGGGCAATGCGATGGGGCTGACGGCGGACGGTACGGACGCGGGGGCGCGGGCCAGGGGGGCGCTGCTCGGGCTCGCCGTGGGTGACGCGCTGGGCGCCCCGGCGGAGAATCTGCGTCCTTCGGAGATCCGGCTGCGCTGGGGCAGGATCGAGGGCTTCGTCAGCGACGACCCGGCGGGCACGGACGACACGGAGTACGCGATCTTCTCGGGGCTGCTGCTGGCCCGGCACGGTTCGGCGCTCACGGTCGGGCATGTGGAGCGGGCCTGGCACCACTGGATCGCCGATCTGGACGAGGGGCCGTTCCATGGCGCGGGGTTCAGTGAGCGCGGCACGCTGGAGAATCTGCGCCGGGGCCTGGCGGCCCCGATCTCGGCTCAGCACCGGCACGCCTGGAGCGACGGTCTCGCGATGCGGGCGGCGCCGTTCGGTGTGTTCGCGGCGGGCCGCCCGGCGGAGGCGGCGCGGCTGGTGGCGGTCGACGGGCGGGTCAGCC
>DATCWZ010000787.1:0-4769 GCA_036566065.1 Streptomyces sp.
CGCCGCCTCGGGCCAGGCCAGCCGGGCCAGCTCCCGCCGCCGCGCCTCGGCTGCGGGCGACTCGGCGAGGGTCGGGACGTCTTCCTGGAAGCGACCACGCGCGATCCCCGTGGCGGCCGAAGTGTCCGGGGTGGGCGGAAGTTCCCGCTGGGGCGTACGGCGGCGGCGGTGGGCCTGTTCCGGTGTCCGCTCGGTCAGCCGGCGCAGGCACACCCATCTGGCCAGCGCGTACAGCCAGGATTTACGTTCCTCCTCGCCCCCGGGGCACCGGCCGTCCTGGCGTTCCGCGATCGCCAGGACCGAACCGAGCGCGTCCGTGGCCGCCTCGTGGTCGCACAGCACGGAGAGGCAGTAGGTGAACAGGCCGTCGAGATACGGCTCGTACCGCGCGGGCGCCCGCTGCGCCGAAGGGTGGGGGGCGCGGCGGTGCGCCCGGTGTGCGCCGGTGGCGGGTACGGGTGTCTCCAGCCTGCTGCTCGTCACGTGGTGACGGTAAGCAGAGGACGCCCCGCCCTCGATGGGCCCGCCGCACATTTAATCCGTACGGATGAACGTATCGCTCACAAGGGGACGGAAATCCCACGCATCGGCGGAAATCGCGCATCGGGGGATGCGATCAGTCCAGGCGCCCGCGGCCGGGGCTGTCAGTCCTCACCGATACGGTGAACGCCATGGCTGCCCGTACGAAATCCGCGAAGGACCGGCCGTCCTACCGCTGCACCGAATGCGGCTGGACGACCGCCAAGTGGCTCGGCCGCTGCCCCGAATGCCAGGCGTGGGGGACGGTCGAGGAATTCGGCGGCGCCCCCGCTGTGCGTACGACTGCCGCGGGCCGTGTCTCCACCGCCGCCGTGCCCATCGGCCAGGTCGACGGGCGGCAGGTCACCGCCCGCCCGACGGGCGTGGGCGAGCTGGACCGGGTGCTGGGCGGCGGGCTCGTGCCGGGTGCCGTCGTCCTGCTCGCGGGAGAGCCGGGCGTCGGGAAGTCGACACTCCTGCTGGACGTGGCGGCCAAGGCGGCGACCGACGACCACCGCACCCTCTATGTCACCGCGGAGGAGTCGGCCGGACAGGTCAGGATGCGCGCCGACCGGATCGGGGCGATCAACGACTATCTGTATCTGGCCGCTGAGACCGATCTGTCCGCGGTCCTCGGGCATCTGGACGCGGTGAAGCCGTCCCTCCTGGTTCTCGACTCCGTACAGACCGTGGCGTCGCCCGAGATCGACGGGGCGCCCGGCGGCATGGCCCAGGTCCGTGAGGTCGCCGGGGCGCTCATCCGGGCGTCCAAGGAGCGCGGGATGTCGACGCTCCTGGTCGGCCATGTCACCAAGGACGGCGCGATCGCGGGTCCCCGGCTGCTGGAGCATCTCGTCGATGTGGTGCTGTCCTTCGAGGGCGACCGGCATGCCAGGCTCCGCCTCGTGCGGGGCGTCAAGAACCGTTACGGGGCGACGGACGAGGTCGGCTGCTTCGAGCTGCACGACGAGGGGATCACCGGCCTCGCCGACCCCTCCGGGCTCTTCCTCACCCGGCGCGACGAGCCGGTCCCCGGCACCTGTCTGACGGTCACCCTGGAGGGCAAGCGGCCGCTCGTCGCCGAGGTGCAGGCGCTGACGGTCGATTCGCAGATCCCGTCGCCCCGGCGCACGACCTCGGGCCTGGAGACCTCCCGGGTCTCGATGATGCTGGCGGTGCTGGAGCAGCGCGGCCGGATCCACGCGCTGGGCAAGCGGGACATCTACAGCGCGACTGTCGGCGGCGTGAAGCTCACGGAGCCGGCCGCGGACCTGGCGATCGCCCTCGCCCTGGCCAGCGCGGCGAGTGACACCCCGCTGCCCAAGAACCTCGTCGCCATCGGCGAAGTGGGCCTCGCGGGCGAGGTCAGAAGGGTCACCGGGGTCCAGCGCCGGCTGGCCGAGGCGTACCGTCTCGGGTTCAAGCACGCCCTGGTCCCGCGCGACCCGGGACAGGTCCCGGCCGGTATGAAGGTCACGGAAGTCGCCGACATGGGCGACGCGCTGAGAGTCCTGCCCCGGCGGTCTCGCCCGGACGGACCACAGGAGGACGGCGCACGCCGGTAGACTTTGCCCTGGTCTCACCCATCCGTACGAACGGGAGGAGGGACGCAAGGGCACCGCAAACCTGTGACCGGAGGAGTGCAGTGGCAGCCAACGACCGGGCAGCATCGCCCGGAAAGTCCGGCCAAGGCACGGGAGGCGAGACGCTGATGCGCGCCTCGCTGAGCGCGGTCGCGCCCGGAACTTCCCTGCGGGACGGCCTGGAGCGCATTCTCCGGGGCAATACCGGCGGGCTGATCGTTCTCGGCATGGACAAAACCGTCGAGTCCATGTGTACGGGCGGTTTCGTCCTGGACGTGGAGTTCACCGCGACGCGCCTGCGCGAACTGTGCAAGCTGGACGGCGCGCTGATCCTCGACCGGGAGATGACCAAGATCCTGCGGGCCGGTGTGCAGCTCGTCCCGGACGCGGCGATTCCCACCGAGGAGACGGGCACGCGTCACCGCACGGCGGACCGGGTCTCCAAGGCGTGTGACTATCCGGTCATCTCCGTCTCCCAGTCGATGCACATCATCGCGTTGTACGTGGACGGGGAGCGGCGCGTCCTGGAGGAGTCGTCGGCGATCCTGTCCCGTGCCAATCAGGCGCTGGCCACCCTTGAGCGGTACAAGCTCCGGCTCGACGAGGTCGCCGGGACGCTCTCCGCGCTGGAGATCGAGGACCTGGTGACCGTCCGGGACGTGACGGCCGTCGCGCAGCGTCTTGAGATGGTCCGCCGGATCGCCACCGAGATCACCGAGTACGTGGTGGAGCTGGGCACCGACGGCCGGCTGCTGGCACTCCAGCTCGACGAGCTGATCGCGGGCGTGGAGCCCGAGCGGGAGCTCGTCGTACGCGACTATGTGCCGGAGCCGACCGCGAAGCGGTCCCGTACGGTCGCCGAGGCGCTGGGCGAGCTGGACGCCCTGTCGCACACCGAGCTGCTCGAACTCCCCGTGGTCGCACGGGCGCTGGGCTACAGCGGGTCGCCCGAGACGCTGGACTCCGCGGTGTCGCCGCGGGGCTACCGACTGCTGGCGAAGGTGCCGCGGCTGCCCGGGGCGATCATCGAGCGCCTGGTGGAGCACTTCGGAGGGCTGCAGAAGCTGCTCGCGGCCAGTGTGGACGATCTCCAGACGGTGGACGGGGTCGGCGAGGCCCGTGCCCGGAGCGTGCGCGAGGGACTGTCGCGCCTCGCGGAGTCCTCGATCCTGGAGCGGTACGTCTAGCGGGAGCGTGGCGGACGGGCACCGGGTCCGCCCGCCCTTGCGGGCCCGCGCTGCCGGGGTCAGTCCTTGGCGAGGACGAAGGAGGCTCGCTGCAGCGGTTCGCCCGGCGCCTTCGCCTCCAGCAGATACGTGCCCGTGCCCGCCTTGCCGGGGGCCGGGGTCGCGCACTGCGGGGCGCTCTTCTCGCGGTTCCACACCACCGTATGGACGACGGTCGTACCGGCCGGGATCCGCAGGTACAGCGGTGCCGTACCGGACGGACAGTCCTTGGACGACCACACCTGTGCGTCATCGCCACCGGCTTCGGTGATCGTGAGCACCGTGTTCTTCGGCCCGAGGTCGGCCTTGCAGTCGGCGGCCGAGGTGTTCTCGGCGATCAGCCGGAACCTCGGCCTGTCGTCGGGGCCGTAGCTGTTCTCGGTCCGCAGGCTCAACCGCAGCGCCGAAGGCGTGCAGTCGGGGAGCGCGGAACCGGCCGGTACCCGTACACCCTCGGCCCCGCCGCCCGGGCCGCTTCCGGCCGTCGTGGCGGAGCCGGTGTCCCCATCGCCCGCGTCGGACCCCGAGCCGGAACCCGTGTCCGCACCGCCGCCACTCGCCGCCCCCGGTTCCGCGGAGCCCCCGGTGCCGCCGGTGGCCCCCGACTCGTCACGCCCGCCGGGCGGTTGACCGGCTATCGGTCCGGAACTCGACGGTCCGGGAGTGATGGAGGGTGCGGGGCGCGAACCGCCGGACTTGGGATCGTCCTTCTTCCCGTCACCGCCGCCCGCAATGGTGACGGCCCATCCGATCAGCGCCGCGAGCAGCGCGATGACCACCGCCGCTACCGCCCTTCGGCGCCAGTAGATACTGGAGGGAAGCGGCCCGACCGGATTGCGCATAGATCCCACGACCCGAACTCTACGAGAGAAACGGCCCAACTCCCGCCCCACCCCGCCTCTCTGACCCCTCAGTTTTCCGGACAATCATTCTGGCGTGGTCGTTCCCGGCTGCTTCCGGCCGCTTTGCGCCGATCGGGGCGCCGGGCGCCAGGAGGTGGCAGACGGGTGGCGTTATCACCCCGTGGGCCCCACCAGGAGCGCGACACCCCCGCGACCGTGACCATCGCCCGGTCTTCCGTGTCAGGATCGGCAGTGCGATGACTGCCATGACAACGACACACACGCCCCCCGCCTCCCTCCACACCCCCGTCATCGGGTGGTTCGAGCAGCACGCCCGCGATCTGCCCTGGCGCCGCCCCGAAGCGGGCGCCTGGGGTGTGATGGTGAGCGAGTTCATGCTGCAGCAGACCCCGGTGAACCGGGTCCTCCCGGTGTACGAGCAGTGGCTGGCCCGCTGGCCACGCCCCGCCGACCTGGCCGCCGACGCGCCCGGTGAAGCGGTGCGCGCCTGGGGCCGTCTCGGCTACCCGCGCAGGGCCCTGCGGCTGCACGGGGCCGCGCAGGCGATAACGGAACGGCACGGCGGCGACGTACCGAGC
>DATCWZ010000789.1:0-6074 GCA_036566065.1 Streptomyces sp.
GCACCGCCCGACGCGGGGACGGCGAAACCACGTCGGAGCTGGAGATTTCCCATCATTGCCGTCACATCTCCCGTTCTACACTGCCGATCGAAAACAACCCTTTTCGGACACGCCGCTCATTCTGTCGAGTGCGACCGGTACATCGCGGGTGATGTGCCGGGGGGCGTATCACCCCACTTGCCGCGAATCAGCACCGGTACAGCTTACGTTGTACAGCGCACCGGGCCGCGCCGGGGTGCGCGGCGCGTTTCGGCGGTACGTCGACCGCCGCCAACCTTCCCCGTATGTACGGTGATTGACGTCATCCGGTGGGAGGAGTTCGCCCCCGGAACATACTGCGGCGGGACCGCACCCGGAGGCGGCACGGCAGTGGCCCCGGCCGGTACGTACGGGCGCCGGCGGGGGCCACGGTGAATGCGGGGCCGGTGGACACCGCGGGTGCGGTGCCGGTGGCCGGGCCGCTACTTGGCGGCATCCTCCTCGTACGCCTTGATGACGTCGGCGGTGCTGCCGTCCATCATCAGCTCGCCCCGCTCCAGCCACAGCGCCCGGTCACAGGTGTCCATGATCGTCTTGTTGTTGTGGCTGACCAGGAAGACGGTGCCCGCCTCCTTGCGCAGTTCACGGATGCGGGCCTCGGAGCGGCGCCGGAATCTGCGGTCGCCGGTGGCCAGCGCCTCGTCGATCATGAGGACGTCGTGGTTCTTGGCGGCGGCGATCGAAAACCGCAGCCGCGCCGACATCCCGGAGGAGTACGTCCGCATCGGCAGGGTGATGAAGTCGCCCTTCTCGTTGATCCCGGAGAACTCCACGATGCCCTGGTAGCGCTCGCGGATCTCCTCGCGGCTCATGCCCATCGCGAGTCCGCCGAGCACGACGTTGCGCTCGCCGGTCAGGTCGCTCATCAGCGCGGCGTTCACTCCGAGCAGGGAGGGCTGGCCGTCCGTGTACACCTTGCCGCTCTCGGTCGGCAGCAGGCCGGCGATGGCACGCAGGAGGGTGGACTTGCCGGATCCGTTGCTGCCGATGAGGCCGATCGCCTCGCCGCGGTAGGCGGTGAAGGTGACACCGCGCACCGCGTGCACCTTGCGGACGCCGCGCTCCTCCCCCTTGCCGCGGCGCAGGATACGGCTCAGCGCGGCGGTCGCGCTCCCCTTGCCGCCGCGCGCGTTGTTGACCCGGTACACGATGTGCACATCGTCGGCGATGACGGTGGGGACGCGCGCCCCGGTTCCTGTCTGCTCAGCCACGGCCGTACCGGTCCTCTGCCTTCCAGAAGTACACGAAGCCCACGATGCCCACGACCAGCGCCCAGGCGAGCCCGACCACCCAGATGTGCGCCGGAAGGTTGTTCGCACCGTAGTCGTCGATCATGGCGAAACGGACGAGGTCCATATAGATGGCCGCCGGGTTGTACTGCAGCACGTCCGCGATCCACGGGGGCTTGCCCGCCAGCATTACGGGGATGGAGAACATCACGCCCGACGCGTACATCCAGGTCCGCATGATGAAGGGCATGAGCTGCGCCAGGTCGGGGGTTTTGCTGCCCATCCTGGCCATGATCAGTGCGAGACCGGTGTTGAAGAAGAACTGCATGGCGAGCGCGGGGATGACCAGCAGCCAGGAGAGCTGGGGGAAACTCCCGCAGGCCATGGCGACCGCCACCAGCACGATCATCGAGAACAGCAGTTGCTGAAGCTGCTGGAGCGAGAACGAGATGGGCAGCGAGGCGCGCGGGAAGTGCAGCGCCCGCACGAGCCCGATGTTGCCGGAGATGGCCCGCACCCCGGTCGTCACCGAACTCTGGGTGAAGGCGAAGACGAACACGCCGGTCACCAGGAACGGGATGAAGACGTCCTGGCTCATCCCCCTGCTGGTCCCCAGGATCAGACCGAAGATCAGAAAGTAGACCAGGGCGTTCAGCAGCGGTGTGGCCACCTGCCAGAGCTGGCCCAGCTTGGCCTGGCTGTACTGGGCGGTCAGCTTGGCCCGGGAGAACGCCATGATGAAGTGGCGGCGGCCCCAGAGCTGTCGGATGTACTCGGCAATACCGGGCCGCGCACCGCTTACTGTCAAGCCGTACTTCGCGGCCAGCTGGGCGGGGTTCAGCCCCTCATCGGCGGACAGCGGGGCGGTCAGGGCGACCCCTCCGTCTTGGGTTGTGTCACTCACAAGTTGAAACTTTCGTCTTCACAATGCGCAGCCGGTCGCGGACGCGACGCAAGCGGACAGATCCCGGTATGAAAATACGCCTCATGGTCTCGATGGAAAGCCTCTCAGATCACTGGAGGCCGTCCCAGTCTGGTCAGCCGCCATACCGTACGCCACTTCATGGGGCGCCTGGGTCCGCAGGGTTTCGCCCAGCCTTCCCGGAACCCGCCGAACCACGCCTTGAGCGCGGGCACCGACGGCCGGCGCAACAGGGTCAGCAGCAGCCATACGCCGAGATATACGGGTACGAGGGGTGCGGGCAGATTGCGGCGGGCCAGCCAGACCCGGTTCCGCGCCACCATGCGGTGGTAGACCGCGTGCCGCGAGGGCGCGGTGGCCGGGTGGTGCAGGACCATGTCGGCGCGGTAGTCGATCATCCAGCCGGCGTCCAGCGCCCGCCAGGCGAGGTCGGTCTCCTCGTGCGCGTAGAAGAACGCGTCCGGCAGCCCGCCGACCTGGGCGATCACCTGGGTGCGTACGGCATTGGCGCCGCCGAGGAAGGTCGTCACCCGGGACGAGCGCATCGGATCGGCGGCCCGCAGCCGCGGCACGTGCCGCCGCTGGGTGACACCGGTGTCGGGGTCGGCGATACGGAAGCTGATGATGCCCAGCTCCGGATCGTTGGTGAACGCCCGTCTGCACAGCTCGGCGGTGTCGGTGTTCGGCAGGAGCCCGTCGTCGTCGAGGAAGAGCAGCCCGTCCACCTGCGAACCGGAGGGGCCGAACGCCTCGATGCCCACATTGCGGCCGCCGGGGATGCCCAGGTTCTCCGGCAGCTCCACGGTCCGTACCCCCGGGGGGACGTCGGGGACCGGGGCGCCGTTGCCGACGACCACCACCTCGACCGGGTCGCCGTCCTGCTTGGCGACCGAGTCGAGGAGGGCACGCAGTTCGTCGGGGCGGTTGCCCATGGTGATGATGACCGCGCCGAGTTTCATGGATGAGCTCACTTCAGCCTGCTGGAAACGAGGACGGAAACGAGGTGCAGCAGGCTCTGTACGAGCGCGATCCCGGCCAGGACCGCGACGCCGAGCCGCGAGAAGAACAGGTCGCCCCTGACGCTGTCCAGGACGGCCAGGACGAGGATCAGGAAGGACGCCTCGATGCCGAGGACCAGCCGGTGGAACCTCAGCGCGGCGGCGGCCCTGCGGGCAAGCGCCATCCCGGACGACGTCGGCTCGGACGCCGCCTCCTTGACCGGCGGCAGCCCGTGCTGGTGACGGGCGACGCCGACGAGGTCGGTCTCCGACTTGATCATGATCGCACCGAGCGCTGCCAGCGTGCCGAGGAAGGCCCACAGCCAGTCGATCCGCCCCTGGCCCCATATGTCGGCCGCGCGCAGTCCGAAGCCGACGAGGACGGCGGCGTCGCACACATAGGCGGCGACCCGGTCCAGATAGACACCGGCGAGCGAGTACTGCTTCTTCCAGCGGGCGAGTTCGCCGTCGACACAGTCGAACAGCAGATAGAGCTGGACCATCAGCACGCCGAGCAGCGCGCCCGGGATGCCCGGGACGAGCAGCGCCGGGGCGGCGAGAGCGGCCGCCACGGTCATCACATAGGTCACCTGGTTTGGCGTGACCCGGGTGTTGACCAGATACCGGTCGATGCGCAGCGAGACCTCGCGCATATAGATCCGGCCGGCCCAGTGCTCGCCGCTGCGCCGGTTCTTCACTCCGTCCGGATGAACGACCGGGCGGAGCTCAGCTACAGATGGTCTTGGCATAGTCGGCGTACGCGTCCCTGATCTGGTCGGTGGACAGGTTGAGGTGCTCCAGGATCGTGAAGCGTCCCGGGCGCGTCTGCGGTGCGTACTCGACTGCCCGGACGAATTCCTCGGCGGTGAAGCCGATCTCCTCGGGCAGTACGGGCAGGCCGTGGCGGCGCAGTATGGACGCCATCAGCAGTGACTCCTGCCGGGCGCCGCGCAAATGCATGGCGAAGCAGGCGCCGAGGCCGACCTGCTCCCCGTGGCTCGCGGCCCGCTGCGGGAACAGCAGGTCGAAGGCGTGGTTGATCTCGTGACAGGCACCGGACGCGGGCCGGGAGTCTCCGGCGACCGACATGGAGATACCGGTCAGGACGAGGCCCTCGGCGAGCACCTTGAGGAAGCCGTCGTCGCCGATCCCGCCGGGGTGGCGCAGCACGGCCTCGCCGGCCTGCCGTGCCATGGCGGCGGCGAGCCCGTCGATCTCTTCGCCGTTGACATCGTTGGCGAGTTCCCAGTCCGCGACACAGGAGATGTTGGAGACCGCGTCGCCGATGCCCGAGCGCACGTAACGGGCGGGCGCCGTGCGGATCACATCGAGGTCGATGACCACGGCGATCGGGGTGGGGACCCCGTACGAGCCGCGCCCGTTGTCGTTGTCCAGGGTCGCGACCGGGGAGCACAGGCCGTCGTGGGACAGGTTCGTCGCGATGGCGACCATGGGCAGGCCCACGCGCGCCGCGGCGTACTTCGCCACATCGATGATCTTGCCGCCGCCCAGGCCGACGACGGCGTCGTAACGATGGCCCTTGATGCCGTCGGCGAGCTTGACCGCGGAGTCGATCGTGCCGTTGGTGACCGGGTACCAGTCGGCACCGGGCAGCTCCGGAGCGAGCCTCTCGCGCAGGACGAGCCCGGAGCCGCCGCTGATGGCGATGGCGAGCTTGCCCGACGAGGAGATCCGCTGGTCGGCGAGGAGACCGGCCAGACTGTCCATGGCGCCACGCCGGATATCGACAACAACCGGGGACGGAATGAGGCGGGTCAGTACCGGCACGCGATCTCACGGCCCTTCGCGAGGTCGTCGTGGTTGTCGATCTCGACCCAGCTCACATCGCCTATGGGGGCCACGTCGATGGTGAAGCCCCGGTTGACGAGCTCCTGGTAGCCGTCCTCGTAGTACAGGTCGGGGTCGCGTTCGAAGGTCACCTTCAGGGCGTCCACGAGGTCCTCAGCGGCCTCGGGCTCGATCACGGTGAGCCCGATGTACTCGCCGGTGGCGTCGGCGGGCTCCATCAGCTTGGTGATCCGCCGGACGCCCTTGTCGCCGTCCGTGACGACCTTCATCTCCTCGTCGGCGAGGCTCTTGACCGTATCGAGGGCGAGGATGATCCTCCGGCCCTCGCCGCGGGCGGCCAGCAGCGTCTTCTCGACGGAGACAGGGTGCACGGTGTCGCTGTTGGCGAGCAGGACGCCCTGTTTCAGGATGTCACGGGCGCACCACAGGGAGTAGGCGTTGTTCCACTCCTCGGCCTTGTCGTTGTCGATGAGCGTCAGGTGCACGCCGTACGCGGCCTCGAGCGCGGCCTTGCGGCTGTAGACCGCCTCCTTGCAGTAGCCGACGACGATTGCGACCTCGGTGAGTCCGACCTCGGCGAAGTTCGCCAGCGTCAGGTCCAGGATCGTCTTCTCGCCGTCCACCGGCACCAGGGCCTTGGGAAGCGTGTCCGTGTACGGACGCAGACGGCGTCCTGCACCGGCTGCCAGTACAAGGCCGATCATGCGAGTTCTCCTTCGTCGTGGACGGCGGGGGCCGAGGAGGACACCCAGAAGCGGATGGACTCCACGAGCACCACCAGAGCCACAGCCACCGCGAGGACGGTGAGGGCCGTGGTGAAACCTGAATGCCCGGTCAGTACGGCGGCGAGCACGGCCACCACGAGTGTGCGGCCCTCGTGTCCGCCGACCGCCCGCACCAGCCACCGGGGGGGCGCACCTGTGCCGCCGCGGATGCGGTACACCGTGTCGTAGTGATGGTAGGCGACCGCCGAGACCAGTCCGAACGCCGCGGGAACGGCCCCCGGCACGTCGCTGCGGGCCGCCAGGATCAGGACCGCGCAGTACTCGGCGGCCCGGAAGACGGGCGGCACCAGCC
>DATCWZ010000797.1:0-5294 GCA_036566065.1 Streptomyces sp.
TACGGGGTGCCCATGCGCGGCATGCAGCCTGTGATGCTCTTCTACAACAAGTCGCTGTTCGAAAAGAACAACGTCAAGGTCCCCGCGACCTGGGAGGACCTCCAGGCCGCCGTCACCGCCTTCAAGGCGAAGGACGTGACGCCCTTCGCCCTCGCCGGCGCCGACAAGTGGCCCGAGCTGATGTGGCTGGAGTATCTGCTGGACCGGATCGGCGGACCCGAGGTCTTCCAGAAGATCCAGAACGGCGACGCCGATGCCTGGGGCGACCCCGCGGTACTCAAGACGGCCAAGACCGTCAGGGAACTCGTGGACGCCGGGGCCTTCGGCAAGAACTTCAACTCGGTCGACTACGGCGCGGGAGCCCCCGCCCTGTTCAACAAGGGCAAGGCCGCCATGCACCTGATGGGTTCGTGGGAGTACTCGACCCAGCTCGGCAAGGCGCCCGATTTCGCCAAGAAGGACCTCGGCTGGACCGCCTTCCCGACCGTGACCGGCGGCGTCGGTGACCCGGCGGACGTGGTGGGCAACCCGACCAACTACTGGTCCGTCAACGCCCGTACCAAGCACCGGACGGAGGCCATCGCGTTCCTGAAGGTGATGGCATCGAAGACGTACGCCCAGTCGCTGGTCGACAACGGTGACGTACCCACCACCGCCGACGCGTCCACGCTGCTGAGCGGTTCACCGAACCCCGAGTTCGCGGCCGATGTGTACAAGATGGTCGAGAAGGCCCCGAGCTTCACCCTCTCGTGGGACCAGGCGCTCGTGTCCAAGCAGGCCAGTCCTCTGCTCACCGAGATCAGCAAGCTGTTCGCCGGTACGTCCACTCCCGAGCAGTTCGTCGCCGCGATGAAGGCCGTCAAGTAACGATGCCCGACCACACTCCGCCCGCGAAGCCACGCGGACGCGCGAGGGCGGCCGCCGGCGACGTCGGCCGCCCCTCGGTCGGCTGGGCCGTGCCGGGCATCCTCTTCTTCGCCGTCTTCGCGGTCGTCCCGCTGGTGATCGCCGTCCTCCTCTCGTTCTCTTCGTGGGACGGGCTGAACTCCCCGGTCTTCACCGGGACGGACAACTGGACCCGGCTGTTCGACGACCCCGAGGTCGGTAAGGCGGTCTGGCTGAGCGCCGTGCTGACGGCCGTGAGCTGGGCCTTCCAGACCCCCGTGGCACTGCTGCTGGGCGTCTGGGCCGCTGGCCGCCAGCGCAACCGGGCCGTGCTCTCCGCGGTGTTCTTCATTCCGCTGCTGCTCTCCACGACCGCGATCGCCCTGCTCTTCCACGCCCTGCTCGACCCCAACTTCGGTGTCATCAAGGCGATCGGCCCCTGGATCGGCGTCGATCCGAACGTCATGGGATCGTCCACCGGCGCGCTGATGGTGGTGGCGTTCGTGGGCGGCTGGCAGTTCATGCCGTTCCACACGCTGATCTACCAGGGCGGCGCCCGGCAGATCCCCGAGGTCCTCTACCAGGCCGCGGCCATCGACGGCGCCGGAAGGGTGCGGCAGTTCTTCCACATCACCCTGCCGCAGCTCCGCCACACCGTGACGACCTCATCGGTCCTGATGATCGTCGGAGCGCTGACGTACTTCGACACCGTGCTCATCATGACCAGGGGCGGCCCGGGCACGGACACCACGATCCTGCCCTATCTGATGTACCGGACCGGCTTCGAGACGTACGACCTCGGCTACGCCGCCGCGATCGCCACCGCCCTGGTCGTCGTCGCCACCGGCATCTCCCTCGTCCTCGTCCGCTTCAGCGGCTTCGGGTCCATGCGGTCCACCCGAGAAGGTATGTGACGACATGTCAGTCAACTTCCGGATGACCGTCCTCCGCCGCCGGCCGAGGGGCAATCCGCTGGCCGGACTGGGATCGCTGGTCTGGCTCCTGATCGTCGTCGTACCGCTCTACACGCTGGTCTCCGCCTCGCTGATGCGCCAGGACCAGGCACTGGACGGCGACCCGCTCGCCGTCCCGAGCGACCCGACGCTCGACAACTACAGCACCGTGCTGCACAGCGGCTTCTCCACGCTGCTCCTCAACACCGCGATCGTCGCGGCGGCCACGGTCGCCATCGTCCTGGTGCTCTCCGTACCCGTGGCGTACGTGGCGGTACGGACCCGCAGCCGCCTGTCCTCGCTCGCGTTCCGCACCTTCCTCCTCGGAGTGGCGATTCCGGCCCAGGCGGTGATCGTGCCGCTGTATCTGATGATCAGCAAGATGGGTCTTTACGACACCCTTCTCGCGATCATCCTGCCCACCGCCGCCTTCTCGATGCCGGTCGCGGTCCTGGTGCTCAGCGGCACCATGCGCGATGTCTCGGAGGAGATGTACGAGGCGATGGCCCTGGACGGCGCCACGCCGTTCCGGATGCTGTGGCAGCTGGCGGTCCCGCTCTCCAGGGCCGGCATCAGCACCGTCGCGATCTTCTCCGCGCTGCAGGCGTGGAACGGTTTCCTGTTCCCCCTGATCCTCACCCAGTCGGAGGAGCAACGGGTGCTGACCCTGGGGCTGTTCACCTTCATGAGCCAGTTCGGGGTGAACATCCCCGCGATGCTGGCGGCGATCGTCCTCTCGGTCGTGCCCATCTTCGCCGTGTACCTCGTGGCCAGGCGGGCGCTGGTCAACGGACTGATGGGGGTGGGCGGCAAGTAACACATCCGGGCCGCCCCGCACCACCGTACTCAAGAGAGGAACCCCTGCCGTCATGGCACACCACCCCGTCCCGCATGTCCGTACGTCCCCGCAGGCCGACGCCGACGGCCCGTGGCGCGATCCCTCCCTCACCCCCGAGGCACGGGTGACCGACCTGATGGCCCGGATGACCCTTCCGGAGAAGACCGCACAGTTGTACGGAGTCTGGGTGGGCGCCGACGCCGACGGCGACGGGGTCGCCCCGCACCAGAACGACATGGTTGATCCGGTCGACTGGAAGGACCTCATCACCCGCGGCCTCGGCCAGCTCACCCGCCCCTTCGGCACCGCCCCCGTGGACCCCGGCGTGGGCGCCGTCGCACTCGCCCGCGCCCAGAGCCGTATCGCGGGAGCTGGCAGATTCGGCATCCCTGCCATCGCCCATGAGGAGTGCCTGGCCGGATTCACCGCCTGGGGCGCCACCGCCTACCCGGTCCCGCTGTCCTGGGGCGCGGCCTGGAACCCGGACCTGGTGACCGGGATGGCGCACCGGATCGGCTGCGACATGCGGTCCGTGGGCATCCACCAGGGGCTGGCGCCCGTCCTGGACGTGGTGCGCGACCTGCGCTGGGGACGGGTGGAAGAGACCATCGGCGAGGACCCGTATCTGGTTTCCACCATAGGAACCGCCTACGTCCGGGGCCTGGAGAGCGCGGGGATCGTCGCCACGCTCAAGCACTTCGCCGGGTACGCCGCGTCCGCGGGAGCCCGCAACCTCTCGCCGGTCAGAGCCGGTACGCGGGAACTCGCCGATGTGATCCTGCCGCCGTTCGAGATGGCCCTGCGCGAGGGCGGCGCCCGCTCGGTGATGCAGTCGTACGCGGAGATCGACGGAGTGCCGACGGCCGCCGATCCCACCCTTCTGACGGAGCTGCTCCGCGACACCTGGGGCTTCGAGGGCACTGTCGTCGCCGACTACTTCGCGATCGGCTTCCTGGAGACCCTGCACAAGGTGGCCGCCGACCGCCGCGACGCGGCGCGGCTCGCCCTGGAAGCGGGCGTGGACGTGGAGCTGCCGACGGTCCGCAGCTACGGCGACGCCCTCGTCGACGCGGTCCGGGACGGCAGCGTGGACGAGTCCCTGGTCGACCGGGCGCTGCGCCGGGTGCTGCTGCAGAAGTGCGCGCTGGGACTCCTGGACCCCGACTGGTCGCCGCTGCCCGCCGTGCTGCGCGGGACCGATCCGGACGAGGCCCGCGCCACGGTGGACCTCGACCCGCCGCGGAACAGGGCACTGGCCCGCGAACTGGCCGAGCAGGCATGCGTCCTGCTGGCCAACCCGGCCGGCGCGCTGCCGCTGAGCGGCACGGGACGCATCGCCGTGGTCGGCCCGCGCGCCGACGACCCGCTGGCCATGCTCGGCTGCTACTCCTTCCCCAGCCATGTCGGTGTCGCCCATGCCGACGTGCCGATGGGCATCGACGTGCCGACCGTCCGCGCGTCCCTGCACGCCGAGTTCCCCGGGGCGGAGTTGGGGTTCGCGGCCGGGTGCGAGGTGGACGGCGACGACGCCTCGGGCATCGCCGCAGCCGCCGAACTCGCCCGTGACAGCGACGTCTGCGTCGCCGTGCTCGGTGACCGGGCCGGACTGTTCGGCCGCGGCACATCGGGCGAGGGCTGCGACGCCGCCGACCTCTCCCTGCCCGGCGTCCAGGGAGAACTGCTGGACGCCCTGCTGGCCACGGGAACCCCGGTGGTCCTGGTGCTGCTGACGGGACGTCCGTACGCGCTGGGGCGCTGGGACGGGCGGACGGCGGCGATCGTGCAGGCGTTCTTCCCCGGCGAGGAGGGCGGTCCCGCGCTGGCCGGGGTGCTCTCCGGCCGGGTCGTCCCGTCGGGGCGGCTGCCGGTCAGCGTGCCGCGCGGCACGGGCGGCCAGCCGTGGACGTATCTGCAGCCGCCGCTGGGGCTGGCGAGCGGGGTCAGCAACCTTGACCCGACGCCGCTGTACGCCTTCGGGCACGGCCTCTCCTACACCTCCTTCACCTGGGAACCCGGTGCCGCGTCACAGGACGAGATCCCTACCGACGGCTCCGCCGACATCGAACTGACCGTCCGTAATACGGGTGACAGGAGGGGCGCGGATGTGGTGCAGCTCTACGCGCACGACCCGGTGGCGCAGACGACCCGGCCCGATATGCGACTGATCGGATACGCCCGGGTGGAGATGGGAGCGGGGGAGGCGGCGAGGGTCCGCTTCCGTTTCCACGCCGATCTGGTGTCGTTCACCGGTGTCGGCGGCCGGCGCGTCGTGGAACCCGGTGACATCGAGCTGCGGCTCGCCGCCTCCAGCGCCGCGTCGGACATCCGCCACACCGTCCGGCTGCGCCTCACCGGTGCGGAGAGGACCGTGGACCACCACCGCCGTCTCGTCTGTGACACCACGGTCGAGCCGCTGGGCGCAGAGGCACCGGCGACCGCCGTCGGCTGATCGGTCGGGCCTGCGGTAAGGCCGCGAAACTTTCGGGGCCCGCGGCCCGCGACAGGCCCGTGTGCTCAAATGCCGGAGAGCGCCCGGCCGCACCGCCGGGCGGGACGACGGTGAGGAGGCGACGGCGATGGGCACCGGGATCGAGGACTCCGAGGGGCGGCGGGCGGCG
>DATCWZ010000808.1:0-8433 GCA_036566065.1 Streptomyces sp.
CGGAGCACCCCGGTGGACCGGCTCGGCGACGGCGAGCTGAGATATCTGGCGTACGCCCTGGTCCTCCGGACCGGGCCGCATGTGCTGGTGGTGGACCCGGCGGCGGAGGTGCCGTCGGCGATGCAGTCGCTCACCGTGCTGGCCGACGGGCTCGACCGGAGCCTGGACACGCGCCAGACACGGGAGTTGCTGGCACTGGCCGCGTCGATCTGCGCCGACGGGCACATCAGGCTGCTCGGCACCGTCACGGAGGCGGGCGCGGCGGCGGCCCGGGAGACCGCCGGGGTGACGGTGACGGACCTGGGGCTGGTAAACCTGTGTCCGTGACGGAATCCGATGTGGCCGGGCTGCAACGACGGCTGGTCGCCTTCGCGGCCGCGCGGGACTGGGAGCAGTACCACACCCCGAAGAACCTGGCGGTCGCGCTGAGCGTCGAGGCGTCGGAACTGGTCGAGATCTTCCAGTGGCTGACGCCGGAGCAGTCGGCACGGATCATGGACGACCCCGAGGGGGCGCACCGGGTGGCCGACGAGGTCGCCGATGTGCTCGCGTATCTGCTGCAGTTCTGCGCGGCGCTGGGTGTCGATCCGCTGGCCGCCCTGGCCGCCAAGATCGACCGGAACGAGGCGCGCTTCCCCGCCCCGGGCCGTGCCGAGCCGACTGGTCCTGAATCACAGGATGGTCACTCTTCGGAGTGATCGAGTTTTCCACAACCGGCCTCCTGTCCACAGATTTCCGATTTCCTCTGGCTTTCCGGTGCCGCTCCCCTCACTGTGGGTAATGGGATAGGTGAACGGGTTTTCGGATTGACGGGGGAAACGCATGGAAGCGGAGCGGCTCATCGAGGTCGGCCGGCGTGCTCTGGCGGACAGCACGGGCGCGATGGAGATCATGGCGGAGGCATGGCAGGTTCAGGCTCTCGCCCGGGCCGTCGGCGGACGGCTGGTGCTGAGCGGTCCGGCGGAGTTACGGGGCGAGGCGCGCGGCCTCAGCGAGATCGGCGGCCGCGGATGCGTGACGCCCGTGCACCCCGCCGTGCCCGCCGGAGGCGCGCGGGCCTCGCTGCTCACCGAAGTGACCGATGTGCAGCGGGCGCTGACCGCGCTGACCGCCCTGCTGGGGGAGGTGGGGATGGCGCTCGTCGGGGTGGCCTGCGGCACGGGGGAGGAGAGTCTGTACTGGCAGTGCATCGAGGCGATAGACGCGGTGGACGAGTCACTGGACCATGTGCACGGCATGCTGAGACGGCTTGCCGAGCGCGAGCGGGAGCGCGACGGCCCTTCCGGAACGGTCCCGGGCACGGCGGGCTCCGGCGCGGGGCGGTCCTGAAAACGATGTCCGATGAGAGGAGCGGAGCAGTCATGCGGCCCATTCGTGCGCTCGGTGAGGCGCTTGCCGAGGAGACCCTTCTGCTCGACGGCGGGCTCTCCAACCAGTTGCGGGCCCAGGGGTGCGATCTGTCCGGCGCGCTGTGGTCGGCCGGGCCGCTGGTGGATGAGCCAGGGCAGATCGAGGCGGCGCACGCGGCGTATGTGCGGGCGGGCGCCCAGGTGCTCATCACGGCGAGCTACCAGGCCACGTTCGAGGGATTCGCGCGGCGCGGGATCGAGGAGGCGCGGGCGGCGGAGCTGATGGCGGGCACTGTGGCGGCGGCCAGGCGGGCGGCCGACGAGGTGGAGCGGGAGGTCTGGGTCGCCGCCTCGGTCGGGCCGTACGGGGCGATGCTGGCCGACGGCAGCGAATACCGGGGCGGCTACGGGCTGACCGTCCGGGAGCTGGAGCGCTTCCACCGCCCCCGCGTTGCGGCACTGGCCTCGGCGGAGCCGGACGCGCTGGCGCTGGAGACCGTGCCGGACATGGACGAGGCCCAGGCGCTGCTGCGGGTGGTGGCCGATTACGGGCTGCCCGTCTGGCTCTCGTACACCATCGAGGGAGAGCGGACCCGGGCCGGGCAGCCTCTCCAGGAGGCGTTCGGGCTGGCCGCGGGGAACGGCCAGGTGGTGGCGGTCGGGGTCAACTGCTGCGATCCGGCGGACGCGGACCGCGCCGTGGAGCTGGCGGCGGCGGTCACGGGCAAGCCGGTGGTCCTCTATCCCAACAGCGGGGAGCGGTGGGACGAGGCGAGCCGGGAGTGGACAGGACCGAGCACTTTCGACCCGGAGCGGGTGCGGTCGTGGACCCGGGCCGGGGCCCGGCTCGTCGGCGGCTGCTGCCGGGTCGGACCGTCCACGATCGCGGAGCTGGCCCAGCTGCTGAACGATGAAAATGCCTGGTAGGGGGTGAGTGGCCACGCCATACTCGGGCAGGTGTTCCTGACTATCAGTACGACCGGCACTCCGGAACGTCCCGCTACCGATCTCGGCTTCCTGCTGCACAAGCATCCCGGGAAGGCGCAGGCGTTCTCCACCTCGCACGGCAGCGGCAAGTCGCCGCGGTTGACGGCGAGGTGGTCAGCGGATTGCGAACCGCGGCGGCCGCGGCGGCCCAGTTGCTGGCCGCGATGGGACACCACGGCGTGGTCTCACCCAGGGGCAGGTCGCCTCCAGAAGTAACGAGATCCCCTCTTTCGCACCTCTGCTGGACGGTCTCGAACCAGAAAACACGGTGGTGACCGCCGACGCCCTGCATACCCAGCACGATCACGGGGTCCCCGCTCTTCGTCTCGCGGGGCTTGCGCGGCCCGGAAGCAATCGGACCAGCCGCTTACGTTCGGCGTCAGCCATGGGGCGGGCGTCCTTGGCGATCATGCCGATACCGCCCAACGGTCGGTGCCGGCGATCAGCGTCGTGTGCAAGCTGCTGTCGGCTGACCCGCGCTCTTCGCGAACGCGGCGCATCGCGGCACAGTCGGATTCAAGGACAGGCGTGGCCGGGGTCCTCCGAGTGGCGCGATGAAATGCGCCCATCGGGTCGTGTCCCGCCCGATGTTCGGTCCCCGCGATTTGCGGTCCCCACCGGCTGTCTCCCCGCTCCTCGGTGTCAATCACCCCGCCCAAAAAAGGCGGGGGCCGGACGGCTCCGAGAGGGGGGTGGCATCATCCCGAAGCATGAGCAGAGACGACAGCGACGAGACGTACGTAATCGACCTGTGTGACGAGGTCTTCGCCGAGAAGAGCATGCGTCACCACAGGTTCGATTGGCTGTTGGGAGACCCGGGCACCAACGGGCGGCAGGTGACGTTGCCGGTTGATGCGTACTGGCCTGGCCGTGAACTTGTGGTCGAGTATCGGGAGCGTCAGCACGACGAGCCGGTGCCGTTCTTCGACAAGCCGGACAGGCTCACGGTCAGCGGCGTGCACCGAGGAGAACAGCGCGCGCTCTACGACGCCCGTCGAGAGACCGAGATTCCGGCGCACGGCCTGTGGTTCGTGGTGATCCGTCCGGACGACCTTGACGCCGATGGCCGAGGTCGGTTGCGCCGGAACCGGGAATCTGACCTTCGGGTGGTGCGAAAGCTCCTCAGCGACGAGGAACGTGTAACCGACGCCTTCAGGCGCTGGCTGCTTGCCGAGGGCTGGACACCGGTCACCCCTACCGACGAGTGGACCGACATCGAGGCAGTGCGCGGTGATGAGCGGCTGATCGGCGAGGCCAAGGGCCGGACCAAGGCCAAGGACGTTGACGCTGACATCGCGTACGGGCAGATCCTTCGACGCATGACGAGCGAGTCACCCACGATCCGGTACGCCCTCGTCGTGCCGACCCCGTCCGTGTGGCACGCCGAGCGCGTTCCGGCCCATGTCCGGCGCACGCTGCGGGTCGACCTGTACGAGGTGACGGACGACAACCAGGTGCGCTACCACGCGGCATAGGCGTTAAAGAGAGAACGGCTCGCCTGTCACCTCCGTGGGTTGCTGACCAGGGGCGATGCGCGGAACACGCCGTAGAGGTGGCTGGAGCTGACCGGGCGGGCGCGGCGAAGGCATCAAGGTGCGCAGCCGGGAGTATCTGCGGATCATCTACCTCTGATCTTGAGCAGTGCTCCGTCGTTCAGGGCGGAGGTGAGGGGCATCCTTGGTACGGAGGCGCGGAGCGCCGGAGTTCTCTGCGCCCGCGTGGTGACGGTCAGGTGGGGCGCTGCTGGTTCTCGATGTACTGGCGGACGACGGTGAGCGGTGCGCCGCCGCATGATCCGGCGAAGTAGGAGCGGGACCAGAAGTGTCCGCCCCACAGGTACCGGCGGACATGCGTGGTGTACTCCTGGCGGAGTCTGCGGGAGCTGACGCCTTTGAGGGAGTTGACCAGCTCGGAGAGCTGGACTTTCGGCGGGTAGCACACGAGCAGGTGCACATGGTCCTGTTTCTCCGTTGAACTGCTTCAGTTCGGCCCCGAAGTCGGCGCGCGTTCCGCCGGTACTTCGTAACGAAAACCAAATGAGCGTGCAGGTTATAGACAACATGGTGACCGGTTCGGACATCGGGATTCGGGTTCCATCGCGGTGACATGAACCAACGCTAATCTCTGGATCGTGAGTCACAACACCCTGGTGAAGCGGCAGTCCGGGCACCGTGCCCGGCTCGCACTGTCGCCTGCCGAGGTGTCGAAGACCGATGACCAGGCGCACGCTGCCCGAACCCTGTGGAACCTTCTTCACGCGTGGTGGCAGATGATGCCCAAGGAGAAGCGGACGCTCGCCAACGCGGACGCCGCGATCCGGCAGGCCCGGAAAGACATCGACTTCCTGGCTGTCCTGCCCGCCCAGGCCGCGCAGGCGGTACTCAAGACGTACGTCCGTGCGTGGAAGAACTGCTGGGAGGGCCGCGCCGACGCCCCGAACTTCAAGGGCCGCCTCCGCACGGTGATGTCCGTGGACATCCCGCAGGGCCGCGACCTGAACATCACCCGCGTGCACCGCCGGTGGGGCCAGGTCAACATTCCCAAGGTGGGCCGGGTCCGCTTCCGGTGGACCAAGGACCTGCCCGTCGGCAAGCATGCCGACGCGGAGAACCGGATCACCGGAGCACGGCTGATCAAGGACGTGCTCGGCTGGCACATCGCCTTCCGTGTTCAGGCCCTGGAGGCCAAGCCGGAACCCCACCCGGGGCCGGACGTCGGCATCGACGTCGGGATCACCGTGCCCCTGGCCCTCTCGGACGGTACAACGCACGAACACGGCCCATGGCTCACAGAGAAGGAGCAGGCCGAACTCCTGCACCTGGAGCAGCGCGCCGCCCAGCGCAAGCAGTACCGCAGGCCCGGCGAGCGCACCAGCCGCCGGCTGCACCGCACCTACGACCGGATCGCAGGACTCCGCGCGAAAGCCAAGCGCCGAGCCCTGGACTGGCAGCACCAGACGACTACCATCATCGCCCGCACCTACGGCACCGTCGTGGTCGAAGCTCTCACCCTCACGAACATGGTCAAATCCGCCAAGGGGACCATCGAGTCACCGGGGAAGAACGTCGCCCAGAAATCCGGGCTGAACCGCTCCATCAGCCAGGAGGCGTGGGGCCGCACCGTCACCCTGCTGACGTACAAGACCGCCCGGCACGGCGGCACCCTGCACAAGGTCCCCGCCCCCGGCACCTCCCGACGCTGCTCGGCATGCGGTATCACCACGCCCGGCAGCCGGGAGTCCCAGGCCGTATTCGTGTGCAAGAACCCGGACTGCGGTTGGTCGGGCAACGCCGACCACAACGCAGCCCGCAACGTCTTGCACCTGTACCGGATGGGCCTCGCGCTCATCCCGGCTGCCGGGAGGGCAGTCGTCAGGCGTGCGCAGCGCGTCAAGCCCGCTACCGCAAGGTAAGCAGGAATCTCCCGGCTCCGGCCGTGAGAGCACTTCAAGGACCGGAGTACACGCGCCCGGAGAATCTGGAGCGGCTGCGTTCCCGCTTCCTCGGCCACAAGCGGTCGCTGGCCCTGCGGGAGTACGCGCTCGGTCTTGAGGCGCTGGACCGGCTGGCCGACGGGGAGCCGCTGTGGCGGGTCCATGAGGCGGTCTTCGCTGTGCTGGCCCTGGAATCGGAGCCCGTCGACCCCCGGCTCTAGGGCCTCTCGTTCGGATCAGGCCGGGCTCGCGTGCCCTGGTACCGCACCTCGCGGCGTTGTCGTCAGTCGGCGACGCTCCGCGTCGCCTCCCTCCTCCGCCTTGCGATGCACGGCACCAGGCCCCGCTCCCTTGTCCGGCCTGATCCGAACGAAAGACCCTAGTCCTACGAGTACCCGGGCGTTCGATTATTCGGAATACGTTGGCGATTCGCCGGGTGAACGGTGCCTGGCGTGGTGAGGATGAAGACATGGGATTCCATGTCGATTCCGAGGCCGGGCGGCTGCGCCGCGTCATACTCCATCGCCCTGATCTGGAGCTGAAGCGGCTCACCCCCCGCAACAAGGACGCGCTGCTGTTCGACGACGTGCTGTGGGTGCGCCGGGCCAGGGAGGAACACGACGGTTTCGCCGATGTCCTGCGCGACCGCGGTGTGGAGGTCCATTTCTTCGGCGATCTGCTGAGGGAGGCCCTCGACATCCCGGTCGCGCGGCGGCTTGTGCTCGACCGGGTCTTCGACGAGAAGGAGTACGGCCCGCTGGCCACCGAGCCTCTGAGGGCGGCCTTCGAGGAGATGCCCTCCGCAGAGCTGGCCGGGGCGCTGGTCGGCGGGATGACCAAGCGGGAGTTCCTGGACCAGCACTCCGAGCCGGTCTCCGTCCGCTTCCATGTGATGGATCTGGACGACTTCCTGCTCCATCCGCTGCCCAACCACATCTTCACCCGTGACACCTCGGCCTGGATCTACGACGGCGTCTCCATCAACGCGATGCGCTGGCCGGCCCGGCAGCGCGAGACCGTCCACTTCGAGGCGATCTACCGGCACCATCCCCTGTTCACCGGCCCCGAGGCGGGCGTCTTCCATCACTGGTCGCAGGGGCAGCACGACTACCCCTCCACCATCGAGGGCGGGGACGTCCTGGTCATCGGCCGCGGCGCCGTACTGATCGGGATGAGCGAGCGCACCACCCCGCAGGCCGTGGAGATGCTGGCCAGGGGCCTCTTCGACGCCGGTTCCGCCCATACGATCGTGGCGCTCGACATGCCCAAGCGCCGCGCGTTCATGCACCTGGACACGGTGATGACGATGATCGACGGCGACACGTTCACGCAGTACGCGGGACTTGGGATGCTCCGCTCGTACACCATCGAGCCCGGCAGCGGCCCCCGCGAGCTGAAGGTCACCGACCACCCGCCCGAGCACATGCACCGGGCCATGGCCGCCGCGCTCGGCCTCGAATCGATCCGGGTGCTCACCGCTACCCAGGACGTGCACGCGGCGGAGCGCGAGCAGTGGGACGACGGCTGCAATGTGCTGGCCGTGGAACCCGGCGTCGTCGTCGCCTACGAGCGCAACGCCACCACCAATACCTATCTGCGCAAGGAGGGCATCGAAGTCATAGAGATCCGCGGCAGCGAGCTGGGCCGGGGCAGGGGCGGTCCCCGCTGCATGAGCTGTCCGGTCGTGCGCGACCCCGTATGACCGGCGGGTGGACACTCTGTATAGCGATACGGAGTCTCGTATAGACTTCCAGTTCACTGTACGTGCGATCCGCGCCCGACCCAGGAGCAGTCACCATGGCCATAGACCTCGCAGGCCGCCACTTCCTCAAGGAGTCGGACTTCACGGCCCGGGAGTTCCACGGCCTGGTCGCCCTGGCCGCCGAACTCAAGGCGGCCAAGAAGGCGGGGACCGAGGTGCGGCGGCTGCGCGGGAAGAACATCGCGCTGATCTTTGAGAAGACCTCGACCCGCACCCGCTGTGCGTTCGAGGTCGCCGCCGCAGACCAGGGCGCGTCGACGACGTATCTCGACCCCTCCGGCTCCCAGATGGGGCACAAGGAATCGGTACGGGACACCGCGCGGGTGCTCGGCAGGATGTTCGACGGTATTGAGTACCGGGGCGACAGCCAGCAGGCCGTCGAGGAGCTCGCCACGTATGCCGGAGTCCCCGTGTTCAACGGGCTCACCGACGACTGGCACCCCACCCAGATGCTCGCTGACGTCCTCACGATGACCGAGCACGGCGACAAGCCGCTGGACCGCACGGCTCTGGCCTATCTCGGCGACGCCCGCTTCAACATGGGCAACTCCTATCTGATCACCGGCGCCCTTCTCGGCATGGACATACGGATCGTCGCGCCCGCGGCGTACCAGCCCGCGCCCGACATCGTGAAGCAGGCCCAGCGGCTCGCCGAGAGGAGCGGGGCGACCGTCACGGTCACCGAGGACATCACCGGCGGCGTGGCCGGCGCCGACTTCGTCGCCACCGATGTGTGGGTTTCCATGGGCGAGCCCAAGGAAATCTGGGGCGAGCGCATCGCGGCGCTCGCGCCGTACGCCGTGACCATGGACGTCCTGCGGGCCACCGGCAACGCCCGTGTGAAGTTCCTGCACTGCCTTCCGGCCTTCCACGACCTGGGAACCGCCATGGCCCGGGACCTC